>CAYYCA010000358.1:0-2323 GCA_964470265.1 uncultured Fimbriimonadales bacterium
TCGCCCCAGATTTTGCGCGTCTCCAGAATCATTTTGCGCTCTTCCTCGTTGTAGCCGTCCTCGCCAATCGCCGAGTTGTGCGAGAACAGGTTGAAAGCATAGGGGTAGGGCAACACTTTCGGCTCGAACGGCTCGCCCTGCAGGTAGGCGCGGGTTGCGTCGAGCAGTTCCTGCATCGCCTGCGCCCCTGCCCCGCTCGCCGCCTGATAAGTGGAGACGACAATCCGCCGAATGCGCGTCAGACGGCGCAGCGGCTCCAGCGCCATCAGCAGAATAATTGTGGAGCAGTTCGGGTTGGCGATAATCCCCCTGTGCTGCGCAATCGCTTCGGGGTTAATTTCGGGGATAACTAAGGGCGTTTCGGGATCCATTCGGAACGCGGAGGAGTTGTCGATGACCACCGCGCCTGCCTGCACGGCGTAGGGGGCGAACTCTTTGCTGCGCGCGCCGCCCGCCGAGAAAAAGGCGATATCGATGCCTGCAAATGAGTCGGGGCGCAACACCTCGACGGGGATCCGTTCCCCGCGAAACGCCAGTCGCTTGCCTGCAGAGCGTTCGGAAGCCAGCAGACGCAGCGAGCGCACGGGAAAGTTGCGCTCTTCCAGCACCTGCAGCAGTTCCAGTCCCACTGCGCCCGTCGCGCCCACAATTGCCACACGGTATCGCACGGCGCAGGATTGTACCCCATCGAGTCGAATAGGAGGCTGCTGATGAGACGCTTCGTCGCTGCGGGCTGCGTTTTGCTCCTTCTGGCTCAGCTATGCGCTCAATCCCCCGACGCGCTGCGGATACGCGCCCTGCACTACGCACTGCAGCGCGCGCCCGACGGCGAGTGGCTGCTGGAGCTGACGAGCGGCGTCATCATCGAATATCAGGGACGCAGGCTGCAAGGGGAGCGGTTCACGCTGAATACGGACCAAGCGTGGGTTCGCAGCGACGCGCCGTTCAGCCTGATTGCGGACGAGGGCGTCTTGAACGGACAGCGCGTGGACTACTTTTATGAGCAGCGGCGCGGGCGTTTCGAGGGCGTGCAGGCGCAGGTGCTGGGTGTTTATCTGGACGCGGCGGCTTTGGAAGGCGACCTGGACGATTTCATCGCGCGGGAAGTGGTGGTCTCCACCTGCGACCCGCTGCGCCCGCCGATCCGAATCCGCGCGAGCAGCGTGCGACTGAGTCAGGGCGCGCGGCTGACCCTGCGCAACGCGCAGCTGTTCCTATACGGGCAACCGCTTCCAAGCCTGCCCCAGCTCACCGTTCGGGTACGCGAGACGGCGGAGATCATCAGCCTGCCGTCCCCTGTTTATAGCGCGGAGACGGGCTGGGGCGCGCGGGTTCGGTTGGAGCTTCCCCTCGGCGCGAACGCGCTGGTTCAAGCGTCCGCTGTGAGTTATTTGCGGGCGACGCCCGAAACGCGCCTCGTCGCGGGCGTCGCGCTGAACGAAGGCGAGCCAATCTTAGGCGAACCGGAGTTGCGCCTGCGGTTCGAGCAGTCGGCGTTGTACAATCTGCGCGCGTCGCCTGAGCGCACGCCGTCTCCGCTGGGACTGACGCTACGCGCAGAATACGCCGCGGACATTCGCCCGCTTTTCGCGCCGCGCGAACGCCTGCGCATTTCGCGGCGGGAGGTCGGGCTGTTCGCGCCGCTGCGCGCTCGCGACGGCTTCGGCGAGGCGAGCCTGCGCTACGGCAGCCTCAGTGAGCGCATCGACACCCAGCGCACGCCCACGCGCGAGCGACTCTCCATCGAGGGCGACTGGTTTCAGCCACTGTGGCGCACGGGCGAGGTGAGCCTACGCCTGCATCTCTGGGCAAGTTTTACGCGCTACTGGGGCGCGGGCGACTACCAGTGGCTCCGCCCCCAAATCGAACTGCTCTGGCAGCCGCACCCTGCGCTTTCAGTGATGGCGGGCTACGCACGGGCGTCCACTCGTGGCGACAGCCCCTTCCTTACGGAACAGCTCCGCGCCCGACGCGAGCTGAGCGCGCGCGCCGAGTACCGACACGGCAACCTGCGCGTGGGCGCGCTGCTCAAATATGATGTGGAGGGGCGCGAGGTGTATGATGTGCAGGTGCTGCTGGGTTGGCGCGACCGCTGTCTGGAGCCGTACCTGTTCTGGCGACGCACGCCAAGCGCCGCGCTGGTGGGGGTGAACCTCACGACGCTGAGTTTTTAATCAGCGGTTCCTGCCAGCCGCCCTGCGTCACTCCCTGTGCGTTCGTTTCACTTGAACCCTCGCGCGGTATAATAAGTGCTTCCTGCAAAAAATGCTTCTAAAAAGCGGTAGGAGACATCGAGATTCCTCGCTTCGCTCGGAATGACAAG
>CAYYCA010000359.1:0-2321 GCA_964470265.1 uncultured Fimbriimonadales bacterium
CGACGGCGGGGACGCCGTCGTACCAAGCGCGTTGTCGATTTGCAGACGATTCTTTCCGACAAACACTTAGCTCGCATGGATTCGGGCGCGTCGCCACAGACGGCGCGCCCAGACAACTCCAGCCCCCAGCCCCAGCAACGCGCCCACCCACATGCCCGTCTCCTGCGCAATCAGCAACCCCACCCCCCCCAACAAGACTGCAGGCAAGCCCAACGCAAACAGATAAACCGCCCACAGCCCGACCAGCATCCCTGCGACCATCCCCACCATCGCGCCGGGGATACAGCCAATAATTCCGAACGGCAACCCCAGAATGAATCCCGCCACCAGTCCCAGCCCCGCAAACAGCCCTGACAACGCTTGCGCCCATGCGGGCAACCCGTGCGTGGACGCCTGCACGCGATAGAGCCGCTGCTGATAGCCCGCGCGCATCTGGGTGTAGGGATCGCGCGGCTGGGCGCGCGGCGCAGTAGACGCGACGCCCTGCCTCGGAACGCCGTTTTGAAGCTGCGGGGTGCGCAGGCGGTCATATAATCGTCGCGAGTCTGGGTTGCTCAGCACCTCGTAGGCGGTGTTGATGCGTTTCATGCGCTCCTCGTACTCCGCGACGCGCCCTTCAGGCGCACGGTCGGGGTGATACCGACGCGCCAGCGCAAGGTAGGCTTGCCGAATCGTCTCCGCCGAGGCGTTCGGGGCGACCCCCAGCTCGCGATAAGCGTCCAGTTTCGGATCGATGCGCATATTCCCCTATATTTTAACCCATGTTGGCTCAGAGGGTACAATATCGTCTCGGAGGCGACGACTGATGAAGATGCCCAAATTCCCCGGCGGCGGTTCGATGCGCCAGATGATGGAACAGGCGCAGCGCATGATGGAAGAGGCGCAGCGGTTTGAAGAAGAGATGGACGCCCTGCAGGTGCAGGCGACCGCGGGCGGCGGTGTGGTGAAAGCCACTGTGAACGGCAAGGGCTTGCTGATGGGGCTGGAAATCGCGCCCGATGTGATTGACCCCGACGACCCCGAAATGTTGCAGGATCTGATTGTGAGCGCGGTACGCGAGGCGCAGAATCAAGCCGAGAACATCCGCGCCGAGCGCATGAGCCAGCTCACAGGCGGACTGGGACTGGATAAGCTCGGACTGCCGTTTTAAACCATGCTGTTCCCGCCTGCTCTACGCCAGCTGATGCAGCAGCTGGAGCGATTGCCCGGCGTGGGGGCGCGTTCGGCGCAACGGCTCGCGCTCTATCTTATCCGACGCCCAGAGGAAGAGGTGATGCGCCTCGCTGAGAGCCTCGTGCAGGCGCGTGAGCGCACCCGCCTGTGCCAGCGGTGCTTTTTTCTGAGCGAAGGCGACCTCTGTGAACTCTGTCAGGATCCCTCGCGCGAGGCAGATACGCTCTGCGTTGTCGCCGACCCGCGCGATGTGGTCGCCCTCGAACGCCTCGAGCAGTATCGGGGGCTGTACCATGTGCTGCACGGGCTGATTTCCCCAGCAGAGGGCGTGCAGCCTGAAGATTTGAAGCTGCGCGAGCTGGTAGAGCGTATCCGTACGGAACACCCCCGCGAGGTGATTTTAGCCACGCCCGCAAATGTGGAAGGGGACGCCACCGCGCTCTACATCGCCCGACTGCTCAAGCCGATGGGCGTGCGCGTGACGCGAATCGCCTACGGGATGCCCGTCGGAGGCGAGCTGGACTACGCCGACGCCGCCACCCTCGGCTACGCCCTCAGCGGTAGGCAGGAGCTGTGAACTTTACGGAGGCGGGACGCCAATGCGCTTCTGGACGCTGACTCTGGCGCTGCTCCTGACGCAAATCGAACCGCCGCCGCTGAGCGACTGGGTCGCCAGCGGGACAGGCGAGACGCGCCAGCAGCGGATTGTGGTTCTGGATACCGAGCGCGGACTGCAACGCACCGACCGCATGGCGCTCGTAGTGGTGGGCAAGGGCGAGGAGACCGCCTACTGGCGCAATACGCGCTGGAAACTGGAGCCGAACCGCGCCTATGCGTTCCGCGTGCGATTCAAGGGCGAGGGTGTGGGCGGCTGCGCGATTGTCGGCGCGAATGTGGCGAATCGCGACTTCATCCCCACGCGCGAGTGGCAGACCGCCGAGTATGTGTTCCGCACGCCTACCGACACGCGCGAGGCGTTCATTCGCGTCGGGCACTGGCAGTGGCGCGGCGAGATCCTGTTCGACCAGCCACAGCTTATCCCCGTCGATATAGTGCATACTCGCTACGACTGTGTGGGGTTAGAAGAGACGGACAGTCGTCGGCGGGACGCCGACGCTACGCGAAGCGCGTTCGTAGCGTCGGCGTCC
>CAYYCA010000360.1:0-2303 GCA_964470265.1 uncultured Fimbriimonadales bacterium
GAGACGAAAGAGCGCGTGACGACCATCGAGCAGGATGTTGCCGAGACGAAAGAGCGCGTGACGACCATCGAGCAGGATGTGGTTGGAGTGAGGGACGGAGTGCAAAGCTTACAAAACTGGCAGCGTGGCGAAGTCGGTCGGCGTGCGGGCGAGGAATACGAACGCAAAATTGTACGGCGTGCGCCGCGCATTTTCGGGGCGGGTACGGGCGGCTCGCCTGCGACAAGCGAGCGCGTAAGCGAACAGGTCTCTCTGTGGCTGGCGCAGGCAGGGCTGATGGACGAAGATGTGCCCGAAGACAGCGACCCGCTGGACGCCGACCTCATCTGGTGGAAAGGCGACAAGGTCGCTCTCGCCGAGATTTCCCTCAAGGTTGACCGCGACGATGTATTGCGGGCGAAACGCCGCGCGGCTGTGCTGCGGCAAGCGGGACTAGAGGTGTTGCCTGTGGTCATCGGCGCAGAGTGGGCGCATCCCGAAACCGAGCAGTTCGCAAACCAGGAGGGCGTGGCGTGGCGCGTTGGCAACGCCCTCTCGGAGGCGCTCGTCGCTTTCCGCAAAGCGCAACTCTGATATGGCGAATAGAGTGGAGAGGGCTTGAATAAACCAAGTTGCTCCCTACTGATTATGAACGGGCGAGATTCCTTGCTCCGCTCGGAATGAAAGGGCTGCAGGCACAAAAAGGAACTGGTCATTCCGAGCCGAAGGCGAGGAATCTCGGTAAGCGTGTCAGGTAAACTATTCCCGACGCCATGAAACGCTACTACATCACGACGCCGATTTACTATGTGAACAGCGCGCCGCATATCGGCACCGCGCTGACCACGATTGTCGCCGACGCCTGCGCCCGATTCCAGAAACAGCGTGGGCGCGAGGTCTACTTTCTCACTGGCACGGACGAGAACGCCCCCAAAGTGCATCGCGTGGCGCAGGAGCGCGGCGTCCCCACCCAGCAGTTCGTGGACGAAATGGCGGAGGTGTTCGAACGCACCTGGCGCGCCCTGCACATAGAGTACGACATCTTTATCCGCACCACTGAGGAACGCCACAAGCGCGTCGTGAGCGAGGTGTTTCGGCGACTGCGCGAGCAGGGCGATATCTACAAAGGCAGCTACCAGGGCTGGTACTGCATCTCGTGTGAGACTTTCTTTGCCAGCAGCAAGATTGATGAGTCCAAATCCTGCCCCGACTGCGGCAAGCCGCTGGAGTGGCGCGATGAGCCGTGTTATTATTTCCGCCTCTCCGCCTACGAGTCGCGCCTGCGTGAGCATATTCTGGCGAACCCGCAGTTCATTCAGCCTGAAGTGCGCCGCAACGAGACGCTGGGCTTTATTAACGAAGGTTTGCAGGATGTGGCGGTCTCGCGCACAGGCTCCGACTGGGGCGTGCCCGTGCCCGACGACCCCGAGAGCGGCGTGGTGTATGTGTGGTTCGACGCGCTGCTGAACTACCTGACCGCCACCGGTTGGCTGGAGCGCGGCGAGGCATATCTGGACACCTGGCCCCCCGATTTGCAACTGATGGGCAAGGACATTCTGCCCCGCTTTCACGCTACGATTTGGCCCGCGATGCTGATGGCGCTTGGCTTGCCCCTGCCTGAACGCCTCTACGGGCACGGCTGGTGGATTGTGAACAAGCAGAAGATGTCCAAATCGCTGGGCAATGTGTACGCGCCGCTGGAGGTGGCGGAGGCGTTGGCGCAGGCGTCGGGTTGCGAGCTGCCCTATGCAATTGACGCCTTCCGCTACTACCTGCTGCGCGAGATGCCCACTGACGCCGACGCCGAGTTCAGCTTAGAGGGCTTCGAGGCGCGCTACAACGGCGACCTGGCGAACGACCTGGGCAACCTGTTGCACCGCACGCTGTCGATGATGCACCGCTACTTTGAGGGGCGCGTGCCCGACGGCGCACGACTGGACGCCGGGCTTGCCGATTTGTTTGCGCAGCAGGCGGCGCAGGTCACAGAGGCGTTCGAAGCGGTGGATTTCCCGCGCGGACTGCGCGAGGCGTGGCAGATTATCGGCGCAGTGAACCGCTACTACGACGAGCAAGCCCCATGGACGCTGATGAAACAGGGCAACACCGAGCGCGCGGGGCAGGTGCTGTACGCAGGGCTGATTGCCGCGCGCCTGCTGAGCGGACTGATTGAACCCGTGATGCCGCAGGTTGCCCGTGAAATCGCCCGCCAGCTGAACCTCAGCTCCGTGCCCTGCTGGAGCGACGCCGTCGTGATGAACGCTATTCCCACGGGGCACATTCTGCAAGAGCCGAAGCCGATTTTCCCGAGGTTGCAAGCACAACGT
>CAYYCA010000361.1:0-2288 GCA_964470265.1 uncultured Fimbriimonadales bacterium
CACCCGCTGTACGAGGGGATGCTGCTGCCTGCTACGCCGCGCCTGATGCAGGCGCTGAGCCAGCACGATTTTGTGTTGGTCGTCGGCGCGCCCGTGTTCCTACTCTATCCCTATTTCCCGGGCGGGATGTTGCCGCCGGGCGCGCGGGCGATGTTAATCACCGACGACCCTGGGGAAGCCTCCCGCGCGCCAGTCGAGCGGGCGTTTGTGGGCGATATCAAGCTCGCGCTCGCCGAACTCGCTCAGCGCGTCCCTCAGCGCGACTACAAAATGCCCTCGCGCGCGGTGGAGGAAGCCCGTCGCCGCTCGGACGCCGCCCGCGCACGGAGCAAGATGGGCGCGTTCTTCGTGCTGCATACCCTCGCCCGTCATCTGCCCGAAAACGCTGTGATTGTGGACGAGGCGGTCTCCTCCAGCCTCTGCCTGCGCGAGTTCGTGCGACTGGGAATCGAGAACGACTACTACACCTCCGCCAGCGGCGGACTGGGTTGGGCGATGCCCGCCGCTGTCGGAATCAAGATGGCGCAACCAGAACGCCCCGTCGTGTGCGTGATTGGCGACGGCTCCGCGATGTACTCCATTCAGGCGCTTTGGAGCGCGCGCGAGGAGAACACCCCTGTGCTGTTCCTCGTACTGAACAACGGCGCGTACAACATCCTCAAAAGCTTCACGATGGCGTTCTACCCCGGCAGTGAGGGGCGCATGCAGGGGCTGGATGTGCCGCACTTAGATTTGGTGCAGCTCGCGCAGGGAATGGGCGTTCACGCCGAACGCCTGACGACGCCCGAAGCCGTCGAGGAAGCCATCCCCCGCGCCCTGAATTCAGAACAGCCCGTGCTGCTCGATGTGATGATCGACCCAGCCGTGCCGAGCCTGT
Organism: uncultured Fimbriimonadales bacterium; assembly: GCA_964470265.1. Lineage (GTDB taxonomy): Bacteria > Armatimonadota > Fimbriimonadia > Fimbriimonadales > GBS-DC > GBS-DC. Next base: position 878 of record CAYYCA010000361.1, read on the forward strand.
TCTGAGGGGGTACAATTGCCCTGATGAATGACCCTCTGGTGATTGCGGGCAAGTCGTTTCGCTCCCGCCTGATGGTTGGCACGGGCAAGTACCCCGACGCGGAGACCATGCGCCGCGCGATTGAGGCGTCGGGCGCGGAGATTATTACGGTCGCCTTGCGCCGAATCGATCTGGACGCCCCCAAACGCTCGATTCTGGACGACATCGACTGGAGCCGCTATCAGATTCTGCCGAACACGGCAGGCTGTCAGACAGCGGAAGAGGCGGTGCGCGTGGCGCGGCTCGCGCGCGCGATGGGGCTGAGCGACTGGATTAAGGTGGAAGTCGTGCCCGACCCGAAGTATCTCTTGCCTGATCCGATTGGCACTTACGAGGCGTGCAAGGTTCTGGTGGACGAGGGGTTCGTGGTGCTGCCCTACATTCCCCCCGACCCCGAGCTGGCGAAGCGGCTGGAGGCGATGGGCTGCGCGACGGTGATGCCCCTCGCCGCGCCGATTGGCACTGGGCAGGGCTTCGCCGTCGGGCTGGAGCCGATTCGGATTATCGTAGAGCAGTGTAATGTGCCTGTGGTGGTGGATGCGGGGCTGGGCGCGCCGTCGGAAGCCGCGCTGGCGATGGAAATCGGCTGCGACGCGGTGCTGGTGAACACGGCGATTGCGAAAGCGCAAGACCCCGTGCTGATGGCGGAGGCGTTCAGGCTGGGTGTAGAGGCAGGACGCATGGCGTATCGCGCGGGGCGCATCCCGAAACTGCCTTACGCTTCGGCGTCCAGTCCGCTGGAGGGCGTCGTGCGCGGATGATTCCCGAACGCCCCCTAATGCTCATCCTGAACTACGCGCCTGACACCGACGCAGCGCATGCACTCTGGGTCGCTGAGCGCGCCTTGTCGGGCGGCGTGAACTGGGTGATGTTGCGCGTGCGCGAACTCCCCGCGCGCCTCGCGCTCGAGATGGGGCTGGAATTGCGTCGGCTGACGCGCGCCGCAGGCGCACTGCTGAGCGTGAACCCCTACCCCGCCTTAGCCGAGTGGTGCGAGGCGGACGCGCTCCACCTGCCCGAATCTGCACCCCCCTACACACCCCCCGCGCCGATGATGCTGGGCAGGTCGGTGCATAGCGTTGAAGCCGCCCGACGCGCCGAAGCGGAAGGCTGTCAGTACCTACTGGTGGGGACGATTTACCCCTCTCGGAGCCATCCCGGTAAGCCGCCTGAAGGATTGGAGTTGCTCCGCGCCGCGCGTCAGGCAGTGTCCATTCCCCTGATTGCCGTCGGCGGAATCACGCCGGAGCGCGTCTCGGAATGCCTGCAGGCGGGGGCGCAAGGCGTCGCCGTGATTTCAGGAATTGTCGACGCGCCCGACCCCGCCGAGGCGGCGCGTGGGTATAATACCAACTGAGGCTTCAAGTAGTGC
>CAYYCA010000362.1:0-2278 GCA_964470265.1 uncultured Fimbriimonadales bacterium
GAAAAGCGGCTCGGTTCCCCCTACGCAGTAGGGGGAACCTTAAGGAGGGGGTTCACTCAGTCCCGCACGACAGTATGGAGACGATTTCACCTTTGAGGAACTTAACCGCCTCACAAGTGAAAACGCCCCCTCTCGGTACGATGGCGTCCTCGCCGTCGGCGTTAGGGAGCATGCTCGGTAAGACGACGGCGGGGACGCCGTCGCACCATGCCGACGATTTTTGTCGGTAGGAACCTATTAGTGTCGCATCGAGATTACCCCTGCAGGATTCCTGAATGCGTCGTCGAACCGCAACCAACCAGGCGAGGAGAGAGTTTATGGAGAGACGAGAGAGCGCGTTCGTGATTGCGTTTCGTGTGCTTCTGCAGCGCCCCACCCTGGCGGTGATGATGTTTTTGCAGTACGCCATTTGGGGCACATGGTCGGTGGCGTTGGCGGGCTATCTGGAGAGAGAACTCGGCTTCACGGGGCTGGGGCTGGCGTTCATCTATAACGCGCTGCCGCTGATGAGCCTGATTGTGCCTTTTACTGCAGGGCAGGTGGCAGACCGCTTTATGCCCGCGCAGATTGCCCTCGCGCTGTTTCACTTGCTGGGCGGCGTGTTGCTGATTGCGCTTGCCTTCCAGCGCGAGCTGATGCCGATGACCCTCCTAATGCTGGGCTACGCCTTCTTCTATGCCCCGACGCTTGCGCTGTCCAACTCGGTCGCGTTCCGCAACCTGAAAGACCCCGAAATCGAGTTCGGTCCGATTCGCGTGTGGGGCACGATTGGCTGGATTGTGGCGAACTGGGTTGTGACCTTCATGCGCGGCAGTTTAGGCTCATTGCAGTGGGGCTTTATCGATGTGTTCGCGCTGGCGGGCGGGATTTCGATTCTCACGGCACTGGCATGTCTGGCGTTGCCGCACACGCCCCCTGCTAAAGAGGCGACTGACCCCCTCGCATTTACCAAAGCCTTCAGCCTTCTGCGCGACCCGAACTATCGTGTGTTCTTTATTATCGCGCTGATTGTGGCGACCGAGCTGCCGCTTTACTATGTGCTGACTTTTCCTTTCCTGCAGTCGGCAGGCAAGGTGGTGGGCATTACGCCTGCCAGCCTGCCGCTCATTCAAGCGGTGATTGCTCAAGGCGCGGAGATTTTCACGATTGCGTTTATGCTCCCCGCTGTGCTGCCCATCTGGGGCGTGCGCAAAACGATGCTGCTGGGCATCTTCGCGTGGCCTGCGCGATATGCCGTGTTCGCGCTGGCGTGGGCGTTCCATCAGACCGCGCCGTGGACCGTGTGGCTCGCCGTCGCCTCGCTTGCCCTGCACGGCTTCTGCTATGTGTTCTTCTTCGTGGTGGCGTTTATTTATACCGACAGCGTCGCCCCGCGCGATGTGCGCTCCTCGGCGCAGGCGCTGATTAATGTGGCGGTGCTGGGCGTGGGGATGCTCATCGGCGGCTTCTTCGCAGGCTGGCTGAAGGACTTCTTCACACAGGATGATGTCACGAACTACACAATGGTCTTCCTCGTGCCGACGGCAATCACGATTCTCGCGGGAATCGCTTTCGCGTTGCTGTTCCGTGAGAAGCCGGCAGGAGAAACGGCGATCCAAACGAACTGATAGGGCATCCTCGAGTTTCCTCGCTGCGCTCGGAATGACAAAGACTTTTCGCAGACAACGCTTGTCATTCCGAGCGCAGCGAGGAAACTGAGCGTTCAAACGATGAGCGAACAACCCGCAGAATTGCGCTGGCAGGTTCACCTGGCGAAACGGCAGCCAGAGCGGTTGCCCGTGATCCTGCTCGCGCTCATCGGCGCGCCCGTGCTGGGTGCGTGGTTGATGGGGCACTGGATTTTCGGGCTGGCGGCGCTGTGGATGCTCTGGAGTGCAACCGCCGACTTCCTATTGCCCATCCGCTACGAAGCCGACGCGACCGGCGTGCGGCAGCGCGGCTGGTCGCCCCGCCTGATGCGCTGGGAGAAGGTGAAGCGCGTGGTCTGGGGCGAGGACGGCGTGCTGCTCAGCCCGTTTGCACACCCAACCCGCCTGAACGCCTATCGCGGCGTCTTTTTATGGTACGGCGACCATCGCGAGGCGGTTGAGAATCTCGTTCGAACCCACTGCGCCCACGCGCTGGGCGAGACGAAGCCAAAAAAGAAGAAACGCCGCCGTAGCACGGACAATCCTGTCCGTGCATGAAAACCGCGCTTGGGCTGGATGCCCAACCCACATTTCTGTGCGCGAAAAAACCGCGCTTGGGCGGGACGCCCAAGCCACAGTGTAGCACGGAC
>CAYYCA010000363.1:0-2247 GCA_964470265.1 uncultured Fimbriimonadales bacterium
TTGCACAGGAACGGCTTCAGCCGAAGGAGTGATGGGGAGTGGATTGTTCAAAACCTTACCACTCACTTCACGGATTTTTGAAGTTTCACTTCCTATACACGCCCTACTATCAAGTGGGGCAAATGCATCGTCGGCGAACCTGTTGATATTTGAGGGGGTTATCCCCGAAGTGAGGAATCTACTCACCTATGGCGAACTTATCCTTTATGAACCTTCCCGCAGTTGGTTTCATCGGCTTAGGCATCATGGGGCGTCCGATGGCGCGCCATATCCTGCAGGCAGGTTACCCACTGATTGTGCATAGTCGCAGCCGTCCGCCGATTGACGCCCTCGTGGAACTCGGTGCGCGCGAGGCGAAAACGCCTGCTGAACTCGCGGCGCAGTGCGAGGTGGTTATTACCTGTCTGCCCGACGACGAGACCGTGCGCCAGGTCTGGCTCACGGGCGCGCACGCCGCGCTGCCCGCCATGCGCCCCAACACAATCGCCGTCGACATGGGCACGACCTCGCCGAGCCTGACGCGCGACCTGGCGGCGTATGCTCAAAGCCGACAGGTCGCCTTTCTGGACGCGCCTGTCACAGGGGGGCAGTGGGGGGCGGAGTCGGGCACGCTGACGATTATGGTCGGCGGCGCACGCGACGCCTACGAACGCGCCCTGCCCGTCTTTCAGGCGATGGGCAAGAGGATTGTCTATGTCGGCGAGAGCGGCAAGGGACAACTGATGAAGCTCGCCAATCAAATCGCCGTCGCCGTGGGCATGCTGGCAGTCGCGGAGGCGTTGCTGTTTGCGGAGCAGGCGGGTCTGGATCTGAACCTTACCGTCGAGACGCTCAGCTCGGGCGCGGCGGGGTCATGGGCGATGGAGAACCTCGGTAGACGCATCGCGCAGGGCGACCTGCAGCCGGGCTTTATGGTCAGGCTCCTGCAGAAAGATTTACAGATTCTGCTGAGCGAGGCGCGTTCGACGGCGACGCCGCTGCTGGGCAGCGCGCTGGTGCATCAGCTCTACTGCCATCTGGAGCGCACGGGCGAAGACAGGCTGGGCACGCAGGCGTTGATTCAGGTGCTGCGTCGGCTCGGCGGGCAGGAATAGTGTATAATTGGGCTGTGAAACCTGCGCGGCGCGTGAAACGCCCGACTTTGAAGCAACTGGCGGAGGAAGCAGGCGTCTCTATCGGCACGGCGTCGAACATTCTGAGCAACAAGACCGCGCTGCACAGCCCGGAGACCGTGGAGCGGGTGCTGTCGGCGGCGCGACGACTGGGCTATCGTCCGAACCGCATCGCGCGTAGCCTCGCCGCCCGACGCACGCACACCATCGGCATCGTCATCGAGCCGTTGCACGCCGTGTTCACGCGCAATCCCTATGTGACGGCGGTGCTGGACGGCGTGGTCGAACTGCTCACGCCCAACGGCTATCACCTCAAGATTATTACCCTGCGCGACCTGCACGCCCGCACGCTCTGGAGCCACATCGACGATGGCACAGTGGACGGCGTTATCATGGTCGCGCCGCTCATCGACAGCCCCCTTCTGGACTACTTTCAGCATGTGCATCTGCCCTGCGTGGTGGTGGGCAGCGCACTGCCAGAGTCGATGGGCTTTTACTGCGTGGACAGCGCAAGCCATGCGATGATTCGTCGCCTTGTGGAGTACCTGCTGGAGCTGGGGCATCGGCGCATCGGGTTCGTCAAGGGTCCCGCGAACCAGTGGAGCGCGCGCCAGCGGCTGGAGGCGTATTTGGAAACGATGGCGGCGCACGGCGTGGCGGTGGAGCCAGAGTGGGTGGCGCAGGGCGGTTATGAGCATGCAGGCGGCTTCGCCGCAGCGGAGCAGCTGCTTCAGGTACGCCCGCGCCTGACCGCAATTGTCGCCTCGAACGACCTTGCGGCGTTGGGGGTGCTGGACGCATGCGCCCAGCATGGGGTGCGCGTGCCCCGCGATGTGTCCGTTGTGGGCTTCGACGACATCGCGCTGGCGGGGCTGGCGAAACCGCCGCTGACCACTGTGCGCACGCCCATTCACGATATCGGACTGGAAGCGGCGCGCGCCCTGCTCTATCAAATCGAAACGGGTGAGACTCTGCGCGGCACGAAACTGTTCGAGGGCGAGCTGATTGTGCGCGAGAGCGCCGCGCCGCCTCAGCGCGGGAAGAGCTGAGCAACCACTTCCGCCACGGCGTCTTCGTCCATAGGCATCGCGCCTACGCGATGGAGCGACCAGCGTTCAGTATGCTCCAGCACGCC
>CAYYCA010000364.1:0-2246 GCA_964470265.1 uncultured Fimbriimonadales bacterium
ACCTTTGAGGGACATAATACCAACCAATTCCCCGAAGTCTCAGATGCCCTACCCCCAACAAGAGCAGGACATAGCCCACCACGAACCAGTCGCCCACATGGGATGCGAGGGTTCCGCGTCCGCTGCCGAGGGGCACATCCGCAATCGCCAGTAGCTCGCCTTCACGCGCATACGCCAGCACACGCCCCCATTCGTCCACAATCATCGACGCCGCGCTGTATTCCGAACGCGCTACAGGAACCCGATGCTCTGCCGCGCGCAGGGTCGTGGTCGCCGCGTGCAGGTGATGTAGCGCCATGTTGGGCGCGACGGGGTCGTTCGTCGGCACGGCAATCAGGCGCGCGCCGTTCAACGCCTGTCGGCGACACGGCTCAGTAAACATCGTATCGTAGCAGATGACCGCTCCCAGCGTCCCGAACGACGATTCGAAGGCGCGTATCGGGTCGCCCGGAGTCCACGAGAGCGGCTCGCCTCCGTAAGGATGCATTTTGTAGTACGGCTCGCTGAGCGTTCCATCGGGCAGGGCGAGCGATGCGCTGTTGCGAGCCGTCCAGTGCCCGAAAATCAGCGCAACCTGCTGCGCCTGCGCCCACCATCGGGCTTTCGTTGGGTCGCAACACACCTCGGGCAACACGACGAGCTGTGCGCCCTGCGCTTTCGCCTGCGCAATCAGCACGGGATAGGAGCCAGTCCCATAAGGCTGCACGACGGCGACGCGCAGGGTCTCGCGCTCGCGCGGGAGGTTCATCTGCAGCCAGCCGAGCGCATGCAGCCCCAGCAGTGCGCCTGCAAGGAGTTTCAACGGCGTTGTGATTCGTCGCTGCGCCCATGCGACGGCAATTGCGGTATTTACTGCCCACACCAGAAACGCCAGCCCCCACACGCCAACCCAGCCCGCCAGCCAGAGCAGCGGCGCGGCGCGCCAAAGCGTTAGCGCGACTGTGTACGGGAAATCCAACCGCGCCGCCAGCCATTCGCTCAGCACGCCCGTCGCGCCTATTCCCAGAATTGTCGTCCAGCCAGACGCTGCGCCCAGCCGACGCGCGATGACCAGCGTAAGGGAGAGAAACGCCCCGAACATAGCGAACGGCATAAGCGCAGTCCAGTCGAACAGGCTGCGAGCGGTGAACGGCAACGCGGTCAGAACCATGCCCGCGCCTATTGCCGCAATCAGCGCATACAGAATCGAGGCGTAGCGCGGAGCGCGAAACGCCGCGACGAGCAACGGCGCAAGCGCCACAAACCCCAGCAACGGGACATCATACGGCGGCAACGCCAGCGCCAGCAACACGCCCGACGCCGCTGTGTACAGCACCCCCAGCAACACACAGCGCAGCAAAGTCTGCGCTGCGCCCGCCGGAACGCTCTGTGCCTGCATCACAAAATTATTTTACCTATAAGTCTTCCAGCGCGAGGCTCGATTCGGGCAGCACCTGCCCGCCGTCGACAATCAGCGTTTGCCCCGTGATGTAGGACGCTTCGTCCGACGCAAAAAACAGCGCGGCGTAGGCAACATCCTCAGGCTTGCCCAGACGCTTGAAGGGGATCACCGCCTCCATCTTGCGCCGATACTCCTCGCCAATCTCGCCCAGCCCCTCGGTCTCGATGTTGCCCGGCAAGATAGCGTTGACGGTAATCCCATACTTCGCCAGCTCGATGGCTGCCGAGCGCATAAAGCCGAGCATGCCCGCTTTCGTCGCGCCGTAGTGCGCCCAGCCGGGAAAGCCCGTGATTGGACCCGTAATCGAGGAGGTCAGGATAATCCGCCCGTGCGCCGACTGCTTGAGCAACGGTAGGAACGCCTTAATCGTGAAAAACATCCCCTTCAGGTTCACCCGATGCACCGTGTCCCAGTCGGCTTCGGTCATGGTTTCCAGAAACGCCTGCGGATAGATGCCCGCGTTGGCGCAGAGGATATCCACGCCTCCAAAGGCGTTTTGAACCTGCGCCGCGGCAGACTCCAGCGATTGCAGGTCTCCCACATCTGCCCGCACGAACATCGCCTCGCCGCCGCGCTCGCGAATCGCCTGAGTCGCGGCTGTGCCTGCCGCTTCGTCGATATCGAGCTGGGCAACCTTCGCGCCGCGCGCTGCGAACTGCTGCGCCATCGCCTTGCCGATGCCCTTCGACGCGCCCGTAATCACCGCTACACGCCCGTTAAACTCCATCATCGCCACAGATGGATTGTACCTGAGAGACTGTTTAAGAAATGGACGGCTGAAGCCGTTCCTGTGCAAACGAAGCCG
>CAYYCA010000365.1:0-2221 GCA_964470265.1 uncultured Fimbriimonadales bacterium
AATCGCGCTATCGCTGATGCGCACGCCGTGATGCACCTCGTAGCGTTCTTTCAGCCCGCGCAGGATGGCGATGGTGTCTTCCACGCTCGGCTCGCCGACATACACAGGCTGGAAGCGTCGCTCCAGCGCGGGGTCTTTCTCGATGTGCTTGCGGTACTCGTCGAGGGTGGTCGCCCCAATCGTGCGCAGCTCGCCTCGCGCGAGCAGGGGTTTGAGCATATTTGCGGCGTCCATCGCGCCTTCCGCCGCGCCCGCGCCTACGAGGGTGTGAATCTCGTCGATGAACAGGATAATCTGTCCTTCCGCGCTGGTGACCTCTTTCAGTACGGCTTTCAGTCGCTCCTCGAACTCGCCGCGATACTTCGCGCCCGCAATCAGCGCGCCGAGGTCTAACTGCACAACGCGCTTGTCTTTGAGGGTGTCGGGCACATCGCCTGTCGCGATGCGCTGCGCCAGCCCCTCCACGATGGCGGTCTTACCGACGCCCGGCTCGCCAATCAGCACGGGGTTGTTCTTCGTGCGGCGCGACAGCACGTGTATCACGCGCCGAATCTCCTCGTCGCGCCCAATCACGGGGTCGAGCTTGCCCTGCCGCGCGAGCAGCGTCAGGTCGCGTCCGTACTTCTCCAGCGCCTGATACTTCTCTTCGGGGTTCTGGTCGGTGATGCGCTGCCCGCCGCGAATCTCTTGCAACGCTTTTAGAATCGCGTCGCGCGAGACGCCCTGCATGCGCAGCGCACGCCCCGCCTCGCCCGAAGTGTCGGCAGCTAAGCCTAAAAGCAGGTGTTCGGTGCTGACATACTCATCTTTGAGGCGCATCGCTTCGTCAAATGCGGTATCGAAAGTCGCTTTCAGTCGCTGCGTAATCTGCGCCCCGACGGTGGACGCGCCCGAAACCTGCGGGCGACGCGCCAAATCCTGCTCAATTGCCGTCTCAATCGTGCGGGGCATAACGCCCAGCTTCTGTAGCAGTGACGGCACAACGCCCCCCTCCTGTTTCAGCAACGCCAACAACAGATGCTCATTATCGATGGCAGGGTGACGGTACTGCTCCGAGAGCCGTTGCGCCTCCTGCACAGCCTCCTGCGCCTTAATCGTCAGTTTGTCAAATCGCATGGTTCCCTCCAAGTTGAGTATAGTATTATCAAGTTGCTTGCTACGCACTATATAATACCCGATTTGTGAGTAAGGAGTTCCTCAAGGCAAAGTAGATTGGCGATACAGGCGGGGCTTAACCCTATAAATCTTAAGGTATAATTGCAGTGGTGATCGACGATGATGGAACGACGCGGTTTTACCCTGATTGAGCTGCTCGTTGTAATTGCGATTATTGCCATCTTGGCGGCGATTTTGTTCCCTGTGTTCGCCCAGGCGCGTGAGAAAGCGCGTCAGACACAGTGTCTGAACCAGAACAAGCAGATTGGCATCGCTGCGATGATGTATGTGCAGGACTATGACGAGACCTTCCCGCTGGCGGAGAACCAGCTGATCCCACCGCCGGGCTTTTGCGGCGGCGGCTATACGAGCTGCACCTCCATCGGCTACCTCTACTGGTTGCAGCCCTACTCGCGCGATAATCTCTACTCGCGCTGCCCGAACGCGAAGCCGCTCTCGGATCCGAACTCCGCGACAAGTCGTCGCTTACTCTGTGAGGGGCGCATCGGCTATGGCGCGGCGTATCCCTCGCCGATGGGGTTCTCGGCGGGCTGCTCCTTCCCGCCCCAGGTCTATCCGCCCAGCAAGACGCTTGCCCAGCTCTCCGCGCCTGCGAGCCATGTGATGGTGATGGACGGCGTGCCGTCGGGTACGGGAAGCCGACCGCTGTACGACCAGTTCGGGTTCCATATGAATGTGGTTCACTCCCCATTCCTGCGCACAGAGTGGCAACACTACGGCTTCAGCACGCCTCCAGGCTTCCCGCCGGGATTCCATCAGCGTCCGCACGGACGACATCAGGGGCAGGTTACGGTGACCTACGCCGACGGGCACACCAAAGCCACGCCGTTCGAGGCGCTGTACGGTCTGCCTGAACGCGAATGCGAGCGCAACAACAACACCTTCTGCTCCTCCGTGGAATACACGCGCACTCAGCGCCCCGACTTGTGGGAGAAGTGGGATTAGTCATACTGCTTGGGGTTCCCCCGCTCCGCGGGGGAACCGAGCCAGTTTTCGGTTCCCCTCGCGGAGCGGGGGGAACCTTACGGAGGGGGGTAAGGTGGTT
>CAYYCA010000366.1:0-2220 GCA_964470265.1 uncultured Fimbriimonadales bacterium
ACCGAAGAGCGGCTCGGTTCCCCCTACGCCGTAGGGGGAACCTGAAGGAGGGGGTTCTTGGAAAATGATGCTTCTACTCCCAGTTTGAGGTAGAGTGCTGTACCCTTATATCAGCCTGCCCCCTCTCCCGCGGCGCGAGAGAGGGGGACGCGGCTGCGCCGTGCGCCTTCGCTCCCCTCTCCCACGCCGTGAGAGAGGGGCTGGGGGTGAGGGCAAAAAGGTCGCCGCGCGCAGCACAGGTGAACCCAAGCGTTGTACCCTTGTCAGGGCTGGGGTGAGGACGAAAACCGCCGACACGCCACCTACGAAGGTTTTGTCTCGCTCGAAACCCCGACTGGTATAACTATCCCCCCTCGTCCACCTTATACGGCTCCAATCGCTTCAACAGCCACTTCTCCACCTGACGGCTCACTTTCGTACCGATGAACTCGCGCGGATGCATCGGGCGTACCCAGATGGTATAAATCCCCAGCCGATTGCCGCCCCACACATCGGTAAACAGCTGGTCGCCCACAATCGCGGCGTGTTGCGGCGCCACGCCAAGCATCTCCAGCGCGCGACGCAACATAGCGCGGCGAGGCTTCATCGGACCTCGCGCGTAGGGAATCCCAAGTTGCTCGCTGAGCCACTGGAGCCTGCCGAGATTGCGCGTGTTGGAAACGAAGCAGAGCTGAATCCCCGCCTCCTGCATCCGCTTCACCCACTCGGCGACTTCGGGGGGAACTTGACGACTGCGCCACGGGGTAATCGTGTTGTCCAGATCCAGCAACAGCGCGCGCACGCCGACTGCCTGAAGGCGTTCAGGCGTGATTTCCGCCACGCTTTGCACATGTTCATCAGGGCACCAGCGCCGCAGCCAGCGCGGAGGCGCATCCTTCCGAAATCGCATAGGGCTTATTATGGCATAACCTCGTATGCTTTTGCGAGAATTTCCACTGGATGCATTACCTCGACAGGCAGTTCGGCTTCCTGCAGTCCCTGCCGAATCCAGAGCGTACAACCGGGGTTCGCGCTGGCGACGAGCGTTGCGCCCGTGTCCCGAATGCTGCGCACTTTGCGCTGGAGCGCGTCGCGGGCGAGTTTCGGCTGCAGTAGATTATAAATCCCCGCCGAACCGCAGCACATCTCTGCGCCCTCCATCTCAACGAGTTTCACGCCCGGCAGTCGCTGGAGCAGCGCGCGCGGGTGTTGCCGGATCCCCTGCCCATGCACGAGGTGACAGGCGTCATGGTAGGTAATGCACAGAGAGTCGGCGCGTTTCGGCTCAGGAAGCTCTGCCTCGTAGAGCAGTTCATGCACATCGCGCACGCGGCGGGCAAACGCCTCCGCCTCCGCTTGCTCAGGCGTCCCCTGAAACAGCAGCCCGTACTCTTTCATCGTGGAGCCGCAGCCCGCCGCATTTACTGCAATATAGTCCACCTCGCGGAACGCTTTAAACAGGCGACGGGCGTTGCGCCGCGCTTCATGGGGATAGCCGTTATGTACCCAGAGTGCGCCGCAGCAGCCCTGGTCGTGGGGGATATGCACCTCGTAGCCCGCCAGTGTTAGCATGCCAACCGTCGCCCGATGCACGCGGTCGAACAGAACCTGTTGGGCGCAGCCGAGCAGCAACCCCACGCGGGCTTTGGGCGTCCCATGAGCAGGATAGATTGTTTGACTCGGTCGCCATGCTCTCGGCGGCAGGGACGGTAAACGCACCGCCGATTCGTTGGCGCCGAGCAGTTTTGCCAGCCAGCGCGGGGCGCGACGCATGCCCACCGCGTTCGCCAGTTTGAGCATCGCGCGCAAGCGGGCGGGGTTGGTGAAGCTGCGGATGGCTTGCTTTCGGACGAATCGTTGCAGGGGCGTGCGGGCGTGCGCCTCGACTTCCGCCCGCGCCGCCTCGATGAGTTTCGCGTAGGGCACGCCCGACGGACACGCCGTCTGACAGCCCAGACACCCCATGCAAGCGTCGATATGGGGGCGCGCCTGCGCCCACTCGATGCGCCCCTCCGACGCCTGACGCATCAGGTAAATCCTGCCGCGCGGCGACTCCGCCTCCTGCCCCGTCGCCACATAAGTCGGACACGCCTGCAGGCATAACCCGCAGTGAATACACTTCTGGAGGTCGTGTTTATCGAGCATGCAAGCATAGTATACCGAGCGTCGCGCCGTCGGCGAGGCAGGGCGTGTGGGTAGCGTCAGGGGGCGCTGACGCTACCTGTTGGAACGGCGACTACT
>CAYYCA010000367.1:0-2212 GCA_964470265.1 uncultured Fimbriimonadales bacterium
CCCTATCCCTCTGGAAGGTACAATTCCCCCGTGCTGCTCACCATCACAACGACCTACCAACCCGCCACCGACTTGGGCTACCTGTTGCATAAGCACCCAGCGCGTGTGCAGCGGTTCAGGTTGAACTGGGGCGAAGCGGTCGTGTTCTATCCAGAGGCGACCGAGACGCGCTGCACGGCTGCGCTACTACTGGAGTTGAACCCTGTCGCGCTGGCGCGGGGGCGCGAGAACCTGCTGAGCGCGTATGTTAGCCCGCAGGCGTACACGGTCAACTCGCTGATGAGTACGGCGATTACCGAAGTGTTCCGCACAGCGATGGCAGGGCGATGCGAGAAGCGTCCTGAGTTGGTGAATACGCCCCTGCCGCTGGAGGCGTACCTACCTACGCTGCCGTGCAAGGGCGGCGAGAGTCTGTTGCGCGAGCTGTTCGAACCGCTGGGCTACGCCGTTGAAGCCACGCCCATCCCCCTCGACGAGCAGTTCCCCGACTGGGGCGAGAGCCGTATCTATTCGGTGCGCCTGCGCCACACGATTCGGCTGTATGAGCTGTTGCGCCATCTGTATATCCTGATTCCCGTGCTGGACGGCGAGAAGCACTACTATATCAGCGAGGCGGAGGTGGAGAAACTACTGCGGCAGGGGCAGGAGTGGCTGCCTGACCACCCCGCCCGCGAGCGCATCATCGCCCGCTATTTGAAGTATCGCCCTGCGCTGATTGAGCAGGCGTTGGCGAGCATCCTGCGCGAGGAGGCGACGCCCGAAACGATGGAACCCGAAGCCCCCGCGTGGCTCGAACTCGCGCTGGAGAAACCCATGAGCCTTCAAGACCAGCGCGTCGGCGCAGTGATTGCTGCCCTCAAATCGCTGGGCGTGCGGCGCGTGCTGGATTTGGGCTGCGGCGAGGGCGCACTGCTCACGCAACTCGTGAAAGAGCGCAGCTTCGAGCAAATCACGGGGCTGGATGTGTCGCTGACCAGCCTGCGCATCGCCGAGCGAAAACTCCAACGCGAGATAGAAACGGGGCGCGTGCGCCTGCTGCACGGCTCGCTGGTCTACATAGACGACCGCCTGCAGGGCTACGACGCCGCCGTGCTGATGGAAGTGATAGAGCATATCGAGCCGACGCGACTGGATATGGTCGAGCGCGTGGTGTTCGGACACGCGCAGCCCCGCGCTGTGATTGTCACCACGCCCAACCGCGACTACAACCCCCTGTTCGGCTTGGAGACGGGCGACCTGCGCCACCCCGACCACCAGTTCGAGTGGTCACGCGCCGAGTTTCAGGCATGGGCAGAGCGCGCCGCGCAGCAGTACGGCTACACCGTGCGCTTTGCAGGCGTCGGCGCGGAGCATCCCGACTACGGCTACCCCACCCAAATGGCGGTCTTTGAGCGCACATCACAGGTAAACTAATGTTTAGAGGTGAGATAATGGCAACTCCTGTAGTTCTTGATGCTGAGTATGACGGCAAGCATTTCGTGCCTGACCAGAACGTGAGTCTGTCGCCTGGTCAGCGCGTGCGGCTGGTTTTACTGCCTGCGACAGAGCAAACTCCCACTTCGCGTGAAGAACGGCTACAACGCTACTGGCAAATGATTGAGCGATTTCGGAACAGTCCTATCAGTGTCTCGCTAACGGACGAACAACTGCGCCGAGAGCATCTGTACGAGGATGAGTAAAATAGTTCTGCTGGATACAAGCGGTTTCTGGCAGACAAGTCTGGGATGCACGCATTGTTGCGTGGATGCAAGCTTATGGGATCTCCTACCTACTTATACCAACTGGGATTTCAAGTACATCGTCGGCGGGACGCCGACGCTACGAGCACGCCTCGCGTAGCGTCGGCGTCCCGCCGACGATGTACTTGAAATCCCGATCGGTATAACTTGCAACCCTGTGGACTTCACACGGTACACAGTGATTAGTGCATTCCATCCAGACCAGGTGGAGCAGCTACTTCGCCTTGAGTAGGAAGCGCCCCGTGTTATACCAACTGGGGGTTCAAGTGAAACAAACTGCAGCCCTCACCCCCTGCCCCCTCCTGACAAGGGTACAACGCCTGAGTTCAAACGCCCTGCGCCCTCTGTCGATTTCGCCAACCTCACCCCCCTGCCCCCCTCTCCGTAAACGGAGAGGGGGGAATGCCCGCGCCACGCACCGCCTGCTCCCCCTCTCCGTTTACGGAGAGGGGGCTGGGGGGTGAGGTTGAAAA
>CAYYCA010000368.1:0-2208 GCA_964470265.1 uncultured Fimbriimonadales bacterium
CGCGTAGAACTCCCCCTCTCCCACGCCGTGGGAGAGGGAGCTGGGGGGTGAGGGCAAACCCCACGCACCCACTCCAACACCGACGGCGCAATATTCGCCTCAGCCCCCACAGCATCGCGATAGAGGGGGAACTGGTCTTTGCCGCCAAAAGAACCGCGAAAGTGATGATAATCGGGCAAGTGATGTGCAACAGACACGGCAGGACCAACGCCAATTGGATTGGTAACCAACGTATTCAGATACACCTGCCTCTCACTATGCACGCGCCAGAGTGGCGGACGGGGACGCGCAATCAGGCGGGCGTCGGCAAGCAGATATTGCCGATCCAGCGTGCGGTAGGCGTAGCGCACGATGGGGGGCGGCGGCGCGTCGGCGGGCAGCTGCGCAATCGGCGTCGTGTCGGTGAAGATGGGCAGCGTCTCCTGAATGCGCTTGTGGATTTGGCGGTCGGGCGTCTCGCGGAACGCCTCGGCGCGGTTGGGGGCGCTCAGCAGGGCGCGCCAGCGTCGGCGCAGAGTCTCGGCGTCGGGGGCAATCGGCCAGGTGCGCTTCAACTGCACGCCCGAATGTTGCCACGGCATCAGGTCTGTCAGCTTGGGCATCTGGAAGTAGCGGCTGGCAGAGGCGGGTCGGAACGGGGCGCGCCATTCGCGGGGGCACTCCTGCCAACTCAGGCTGTGGAAGCCCTCTATCGCGCTCAGCTGCGCCAGTTTCTGTTCGCGTGTGCCCGTCAGTTCGGCGTACCATACGCGGGCGGGCGTGTGGGGGTCTTTCGCGCCGGTGCGCAGGGCGACCGCAATCGCCACGGGCGTCTGGATGTTGAACACATTCTCGGATTTGCGTGCGCCGCGCCCCTCGCCGCCGAGGTCGATAATCCACACCTCGTCGCACAGGCGGCGCAGGCGTTCGCGCATGCCCACAAACGCATCGCCGTCCAGGTAGCTCGCGGCGGTGATGAAGCTGACCACGCCCCCGCGCGACGGGTCTTGTTCGAACACCTTCCACAGTGCCCACCGCCAGAAGTAGACATAGAGGTTGTAGAGGTTCTTGAGGTCGATGCTGTGTCCGGCGTCGCGGGCGGGCTGGAGGAAGTCGTTCAGCAGGGGCGTTTCGTTGGGGTCGCCGTAGCGGATCCAGCCGCCGATGCGGGCGTTGGAGTCGGCGGCGTGGCGGTCGTAGGGCGGGTTGCCGAGGCACACGAGGATGGGCGTGCGGGCTTTGACCTGCAGGGCGCGGGCGTGCTGCTCGGCGATGGGGCGCAAGATAAGCGGCGGCTGCGCAGGCTGCGTGTACGGGCTTTCGAGCGTGTCGGTGAGGTACAGGCGCAATCCGTCGTCGGGCAGGGTTGCGCCGTGGGCGTGGAGCGTGCGGCTCAGGCGCAGCTCGGCGACGGCGTAGGGACCGACCATCAGCTCGAAGCCGTGCAGGTTGCGGGCGAGTTGGCTGGCGGCGGGGGCGACCGCGCCTGCGCCCTGACGCTGGGCTATCTGCTGCAGCGCGTGGTCGATAATGCCCAGCAGGTACGTGCCCGTGCCCATCGCGGGGTCGAGGGTCAGCACTTCGGGGGCGGCGAAGCCGAGTTTCTTGTGCAGGCGCGTGCGCAGCAACTCATCCACGAGGCGTACCTGCGCTTGCACGACGGGGATAGGAGTGTAGTACGCGCCTGCGTCGCGGCGCAGGTCGGGGTCGTACACGGCGAGGAAGTCCTCGTAGAAATAGAGCCACGGGTCGTGGTCGAGCTCAGCGGGCTGGATGGGCAGTGCGCCGATGAGTCGCAGCAGCAGGTTCAGCGCGGCGTCGATGTCGGGTCGGGCTTGGGGGTCGGTCAGCAGTTGCAGGGCGCGGGCGAGCAGACCGTGTTGGGTTTGCAGGCGTTGGGCGGCGGTTTCAGGGGTGAGGGGGTCTGCGCCTTCCAGCCTGCCCAGCAGCAGGGCGAAGGTGAGGGTTTGGGCGTAGGCGTCGGCGAATTGTGCGTCGTCGGCGTCGGGAAACAGCAGGGCGCGCCAATCTTCGGCGAGGGCGCGGATGGGCGAGTTGCCTTGCTGCAGCGATTCCAGAATCTCCGCGCGGAGCAATCGACACAGCGGGGCGAGCAACTCGGCGAAGCGGCGCATATCGACCGCGCCCGTGCGAGTGAACGGAATAATCGGCTGCCACGACAGAAAATCGCGCAGCAGGGCTTCCAAAGTGGCTTGAGCGTCCCGCTCA
>CAYYCA010000369.1:0-2206 GCA_964470265.1 uncultured Fimbriimonadales bacterium
TGCCGGGTCGTCTAACGGCAGGACGCCAGACTCTGGATCTGGTAGTGGTGGTTCGAATCCACCCCCGGCAGCCAAGAAAGCCCCCGAGCTTTTCTCCGCGCCTCTGTCGCCAGGCAACATCCCTCTGTTCCCGTCTATCGTGGTATACTCTACTCTGGAGGCTCATGACCATGCGAAAACGATGGTTGACAATTCTCGCGCTTGCCGCGCTGACCGCCGTCGGCGCGCACGCGCTCTTGCAGCAACAGGGACTGCCTGTGGGAGCAGAAGCGCCCAATTTCCGCCTCGAAACGCTGGATGGCAAAGTTGTGGAGTTGAGCAAGCTGCGCGGCAAGCCCGTGTTTATCGATTTCTGGGCGACATGGTGCGGTCCATGCCGTCGCGCCCTACCCCACACGCAGAAACTCGCCGAGAAGTACGGCAAGGACGCGCACATTCTGGCGGTGAATCTCAAAGAAGACCCCGAACTCGTGCGAGATTTCCTGCAGAAGAACAATTACACCTTCACTGTGCCGATGGACACAAACGGCGAAGTGGCTACGGCTTATCGCGTGCGGGGCATCCCGCACTTCGTGCTGATTGACGCGCAGGGGAAGGTGCAGTTCGTGCAGGTCGGCTACGGACCGGGCGTCGAGCAGAAGTTTGAGAGCGAGCTGCAGAAAGCGATTCGCGCCGCGCAAGCCAGCCGATGATTAGTGAATCGATCCTGTCTCGAACAATCCTCGCGCTGGACACGCCGAACCTGGGGCAGGCGTGCGACTGGGTGCGCCAGTATCGCGAGCAGGTGTACGCCTTCAAAGTGGGCGGTGCGCTGGCGCTGGGACATGGGCTGCATGTCGTGCGCACGCTGCGCGAGGCGGGCGCAGAACGAGTGTTTCTGGACATGAAGTTCCACGACATCCCCTATGCGATCGCGCTGGTCGTGCGTCAGGCGGCGGAGTTCGGCGTGTGGATGTTGACCCTACACAGTGCGGGCGGGGTGGAAATGCTCCGCGCTGCCCGCGCTGCGGTGGAAAAATTCGCAAATCCCCCCTTGCTGATGGGCGTGACAGTGCTGACCAGTCTGGACGCGCCCGCGCTGCGGCAGATAGGCATCCCCCGCACGCCCCGCGCGCAGGCGCTCCGACTGGCGAAACTGGCGCACGAATCGGGGCTGGACGGCGTGATTGCTTCCCCGCAAGAGGCGCGCCTGCTGCGCCGTCGGTTCCCGTCGCCGTTTCTGATTGTGACGCCCGGCGTGCGTCCCGAAGGTTTCGACGCCGACGACCAGAAGCGCACAGCCACCCCCGAGCAAGCCCTGCGCTGGGGCGCGGATTTTATCGTGATGGGACGCGCGCTGCTGCAACCGAAAGAGTAGGCTATCGTTTCGGCGCACAGTAGCTAATCTGCTCAAACTCGTTGGCGTCCAGGCTTGCGCCGCCGACTAATGCGCCGTCGATTTCAGGCTGATGCAGCAGCGCGTGCGCGTTCGACGCCTTCACACTGCCCCCATACAGAATGCGCACGAACTCTCCCAGTTCGTCGCTAAACAGTTCGCGCAGCGTCTGACGGATGAAACCGCACACGCGGTTCGCCTCGTCCGCTTCGCACACCTGCCCTGTGCCGATTGCCCACACGGGTTCGTAAGCGATAACCAGTTCATAGAGTTCGTCCGCCGCCAGCCCCTGCAGTGCGCCTTCCAGCTGCGCTCGAATGACGCTCTCTGTCTGCCCTGCCTCGCGCTCAGCGAGCGTCTCGCCCACGCACAGAATCGGCTTCAATCCGTGGGGCAGCACGGCGCGCAGTTTGCGGTTCAGCGTCGCCTCCGTCTCGCTGAAGTAGGGCAGCAGGCTCGCGTCCAAGTCGGGGTCTGCCACGCCGAATCGTCCGCGCGTTTCGGAGTGCCCCAGAATCACATACTCGCAGCCGACGGCGCACAGCATGGTGGGCGAAACTTGCCCGGTGAACGCGCCCGCATCGCGCCAGAACACATTCTGCGCCCCCAGCTTCATTTCGCTGCCGCGAATCGCCTCGCCCACCGCCTGCAGCGCGACAAAGCTCGGGCAGAGTAGAATCTCCACATCCGAGCGCATGCCGATGCGCTGGCGCAGGGTGGTCGCCAGCGCTGCGCCCTCGGAAGGCGTCAGGTGCATCTTCCAGTTGCCTGCGATTAAGGGTCGTCGCATAATGCTCCTCACTGTGGCTTGGGCGTCCCGCCCAAGCGCGT
>CAYYCA010000370.1:0-2189 GCA_964470265.1 uncultured Fimbriimonadales bacterium
TAAGTCCCTCAAAGGTTAGCTCGTTTTGAACAGGCGAGATTCCTCGCTCTGCTCGGAATGACAGAGCGGTTTTTGCGAAAGTGAACCTGTCATCCCGAGCCGAAGGCAATCTCGGCGTAGGTAGCAACTTGGGTTAACGATAGCGTCCATGTCCGTGTCGTCGTCAGTGGGTGGGTTTTGAAGGGGAGACGCCGTCATACTGAGCGCGTTGCGATCGGTACACACCTCCTTATCTGTCAATCACTCGCTATCCTATTGCAGGAATAGGACTCATCATCGTGAACAAGACCGTGCATAATCGTCGTGTTGGGCGCGTCATTGTCGGCGCAGTAGGCATATGGGCGATTCTGCAGGTGAGCCAGCTCTGGTTTGCTGCACGGTGCAACGGATGTTTCTCCGCTGGGCGTTCGCTGGCGTTTCCGCTGCCCGTCGTGGCGATTATCGCGTGGTTGAGGGGGCTATAGCGCTGTAGGTGGACGCACGCGCCATGCACGGCTCCCTATCCATTTTCAGCGGGAAGTATGGTATCCTTAAGATGTCCCCCGCGCTGTCGCGTGGACGCTCAAAGCAGAGCCATTCGCTGGAGGAACAGAACGATGTCGACTTACGCTGATTGGACGACCGTATCGAACAATTTAGAGATCGAGAATCTTTTAGGTCAAGCGCAGCCCTTGTATCACAATCTATCAGTAGCCAGTTTAGTAGAGCAGGCAATTATCAACGGAGAAGCGCAGCTGGCGTCGAACGGCGCGTTAGTGACGCGGACAGGGCAATACACCGGACGCTCCCCGAAAGACAAGTTTGTGGTGCGCCGCGCCGAGTATGAGTCGCTCATCGACTGGGGCGCGGTGAACCAGCCGATGGCTCCTGAGGTCTTTGACCGCCTGCTGCTGCGCGTTTCGGCGTATCTGAGCAATCGCCCGCTGTATGTGCAGGATTGCTTCGCAGGCGCAGACCCGCGCTATCAGCTCGGCGTGCGGGTGATAACCGAGCAGGCGTGGCATAACCTGTTCGCGAAGCAGCTCTTCATTCGTCCCACGCCTGAGGAACGGCTCGATTTTCGCGCCCAATTCACTGTGTTGCACGCGCCGGGATTCAAGGCCGATCCGACGGTGGACGGAACGCGCAGTGAGGTGGTCGTCGCGCTCGATTTCACACGGCGCATCGTGCTGATTGCGGGCACGGCGTATGCGGGCGAAATCAAGAAGTCGATTTTCACGGTGATGAACTTCCTGCTGCCGTTGCAGGGCGTGTTTCCGATGCACTGCTCGGCGAATATCGGCGCGGCGGGCGATGTTGCGCTCTTTTTCGGGCTGAGCGGCACAGGCAAGACCTCGCTCTCCGCCGACCCCGAGCGCCGTCTGATTGGCGATGACGAACACGGCTGGAGCGATACGGGCGTGTTCAACTTCGAGGGCGGCTGCTACGCCAAGTGCATCAACCTCTCGCGCGAGCATGAACCGCAAATCTGGAACGCCATCCGCTTCGGCAGCGTGGTGGAGAATGTGGTCGTAGACCCCGACACACGCGAGCCAGACTACGCCGACGCCTCGATTACCGAGAATACCCGCGCGGCCTACCCTGTCGATTATATCGAGGGCGCAGTGCTGCCGAGTGTGGGTGGGCATCCGCGCCATCTGTTCTTTCTTGCGGCGGATGCGTTCGGCGTGCTGCCCCCTATCAGTCGCCTGAGCGTGGAGCAAGCGATGGATATGTTCCTGCTCGGCTACACAGCGAAGGTCGCGGGCACGGAGCGCGGCGTGACGGATCCTGAGGCGACCTTCAGCGCGTGTTTCGGCGCGCCGTTCCTGCCGATGCCCCCCGCGCGCTACGGTGAAATGCTTGCGGAGAAGCTCAGTCAGCACAAGGCGCAGGCGTGGTTGGTGAACACGGGCTGGACAGGCGGCGCGTATGGCGTGGGGCATCGAATCCCCATCCGCTATACCCGCGCGATGATTCGAGCCGCAATGAACGGCGCGTTAGAGCAGGTCGGCTACCGCACCGACCCGATTTTCGGGTTGGAGACGCCCGTCTCTGTGCCCGATGTGCCCGACGACCTGCTCGTGCCGCGCGAGACCTGGCAGGATAAAACTGCCTACGAGGCGCAGGCGCGCCAGCTCGCCGAGCGAATGCAGCAGCAACTCAAGAAAGTGCGCGGCTAACTGTGGCTTGGGCGTCCCCGCCCAAGC
>CAYYCA010000371.1:0-2184 GCA_964470265.1 uncultured Fimbriimonadales bacterium
CGTGGGAGAGGGGGACAGGGGGTGAGGGCAACAGCGATTTCAATCGCTCGATCTCCTCGAAATTGTCCACCACAATTGCGCCGACGCCCGCTTCAATCGCCATGCGCAGTTCAGGCTCGGTCTTGTAGACGCCGTGCAGGTGGATGCGCTCGCGTGGGAACCCCGCCTGCAGCGCGGTATACAACTCGCCGCCCGACGCTACATCCAGTCCCAGCCCCTCCTCGGCGATGATTCGGCAGAGCGCGCGATTTAGCGCGGCTTTGCCCGCGTAGACCACCTCTGTATCGGGCTTGAGACTCTCGAACGCCGCGCGATAGTCCCGACAGCGCGTCCTGAGGGCTTCCTCATCCAGCACATAGAGGGGCGTTCCGAACCGTTCCGCCAACTCCAGCGCGTCGCAACCGCCAATCTCCAGCCGACCCTGCGCGTTGATGTTCTGCGTGCCCAGCACCATCGGCGAGGGAGTATACCTTTTGCCTTTTCCTGCAGGCGTATTCTCCGTTTCCTGATAAAACCGCCAGTTTTCCTTCTGCGTCCCTCAATAAAACGCCCGTCTGTGGCAAAAATTCCCTTGCGCATGGATGCGTAGGGAGGACACAACGGGATGCAGGTCTATCAACTGTTTGAACCTGTGGAGCCAACAGTTCTCGTCGCGCCGCCGCAGCGGCATGTGTTGATTGTGGACGACGACGACCTGGTGCGGGAGACGCTCCACTTTGTGCTGGAGGATGGGGGATATCAGGTGTATTCGGCGTCGTCGGGCGCGGAGGCGTTGCGCATTTTGGAGCGTGAGCCAGTCGACATCGTGCTGAGCGACATCTTCATGCCGGGCATGAACGGCTTTGATCTGCTGCGCCAGATACGCGAGCGCGCGCCCGAAACGCCCGTCATCCTGATTACGGGCTACGGCAATATCGAGATGGCGCGCGAGGCATTAAAACAGGGCGCGAGCGACTTCATCACCAAACCCTACAACATTCACGAGATTCCAATAATGATCGAGCGCAACCTGACGCGCCACTCTCTGTTGACGAATCAGGCGCGCCAGTACGAAGACGCTGTGCAGAAATCCTACCGGGCGACGCTGGACGCGCTGCTGGCGGCGCTGGACACGCGCGATACGGAGACGGAGGGGCACTCGGAGCGCGTGGCAGCGTACACGATGGCGATGGCGAACCGTCTGAACTTGTCGGCGGAGGAGCTGACTAACATCGAACGCGGCGCGCTGCTCCATGACATCGGCAAAATCGGCGTGCCCGACAGCATTCTGTATAAGCCCGGTCCGCTCACGCCCGAAGAGTGGGAGATTATGAAGCAGCATCCCGTGATTGGCTACCGGATGTGCATGAAGATTGACGCGCTGCGCCCTGCCGCGCCCATCGTGTTGCACCACCACGAACGCTGGGATGGGCAGGGCTACCCCTACGGTCTGGCGGGCGAAGCCATCCCGTTGGGAGCGCGTATCTTCGCCATCGCCGACACCCTGGACGCGATGACTTCCGACCGCCCCTACCGCAAAGCGCTCAGCTTCGCGGAAGCGCGCGAGGAAATCATCCGCTGCGCAGGGAAACAGTTCGACCCCGAGATGGTCAAACTGTTCCTCGAGATCCCTGAGGAGGAGCTGCGCATGATTCGCGAAATCAGCCTCGCGAATCGGCAGCAACGCGCGGCGGCATAGTCGCTCTGGTGCGACGACATTCCTGTCGTCGCAAACCAATGGCTTCGGCGCGACGACAAGGATGTCGTCGCACCTGCTTAGGCAAAGCGTTGCTTCACGCGGAACGCGCGTTTCAGCAGCGCAATCAGCCGCTTCTGCTCCTCATAGCGACGCCGGCAAGCGTCACACTCCCTCAGGTGCGCTTCCAGTTCGTCGGCGAGCTCCGGAGCGAGGTCGCCCATGATATACGCCTCGATCCACTCCTGTGCTCGCCTGCAATTCATACTCAACCACCTTCCGTTATAATAGACTGGATGATTGGGTGGGCTTTCAGACGCGACAGCGCTCGCGTAATGCGCTTGCGCACGGCTTCCTCGTTCATGCCCATCTGCTGGGCAATCTCCCGATAGCTCAAGCCAACGCCATAACGCAATTCGAGCATCTGCCGGTCGCTGTCCGACAGCGTCTGCATCGCTTCCTGCAACACAAAATACAACAATAAATCATCTTCAGGGATGGAGTAGGTA
>CAYYCA010000372.1:0-2172 GCA_964470265.1 uncultured Fimbriimonadales bacterium
GGCGTGCTGGAGCATACTGAACGCTGGTCGCTCCATCGCGTAGGCGCGATGCCTAGCTTCGCTCGGAATGACAAAGGTTGTCATTCCGAGCGAAGCAGGGAATCTCAACAGCTTCCCGTCGCGTTTCGCGGGAAACGCTTATTGCAGTGCCAGACTCAACTCCGCCGCCGTATAACTGGGTCGCCCCTGACAGGCGAGTCGTTGCCCTGCCGCGCCGTGTCGCCAGACGCCCAACGCGCTCGCGTGGAGCGGCGACAGCCCCTGCGCGAGTAAGCCCGCAATCGCGCCTGTCAGCACATCGCCCGAGCCGCCCGTCGCCAAACTCGGCTCGGCGAACGGCGCGAGCCAAAGTCCCTCTGCGCTGGCAATTACGGTGTACGCGCCCTTCAGCACGCAGGTCGCCCGATAGCGCTCGCGAATCAGCTCCGCGCTGCTATAGCGGTCGGATTGAATCTGATAGGTTTCGATTTGCAACAGGCGCGCGGCTTCGCCAGGGTGAGGCGTGAGAACGGTCTGCGCAGGCAGTGGAACCTCGCTGCCCAGTCGCGCCAGCCAGTTCAATCCGTCGGCGTCGACAACGAGGGGGCGTTCCAGCGCGCTCCACGCCGCGATTAGCTCCAGCACGGCTTTACCCGTCGATTCGTGCTGTCCCAAGCCTGGTCCGAGCGCCAGCACGCTGAATCGAGCGAGGCGTTCAGCGAGCCACTGCGCGCCCTGCGGGGTGAATGCGCCTGTGTCGTCGTCGGGGAGGGAGAGGGTCATCACCTCAGGGTAAAAACTGGCGACCTGCGGCTGGATGCGAGCGGGGGTTGCGACGGTTGCCAACCCCGCGCCAACGCGCAGCGCCGAAACCGCCGCTAAAGCGGGCGCGCCCGCCATGCCGAGGCTACCCCCAACTACCAGCACATGCCCGCGATGCCCCTTGTGCGCGTCGGGCGGGTGGTGGGGCGTCAGGGCGCACACATCCCGCTCGGTCAGCAGTCGCGCGAGGCAGTCAGGATTCTCCAGCCGTTTCGGGGGAATGCCAATCGGCGCGATTGCCCAGCTGCCAGTGCAGCGCACGCCGTCGTTCTGGAAAAAGCCTGCCTTCGGCAGCGCCATCGTGACAGTGTAGGTTGCCTGAATCGCGACGCCCTGCGCCTCGCCCGTATCGGCGTCCAGCCCTGAGGGGATGTCCACCGCCACCACCGGGCGTTCGCTGCGGTTCACGGCGTCGATGAGGCTGGCGAGCGGCTCGCCCACCGCGCCGCGCACGCCGATGCCCAGCAGCGCGTCAATAAGTAAGTCTTCGTCGCGGAACAGGGCGGGGTCGGGCATGTCGGGAACAGGCAGCGCGGGCACGCCATACGCCTGAATCATGCGCCATTGCGCCGCGGCGTCGCCCTTGAACTCGTCGGGCGCGCAGGTCAGCCACAGGTGCACTTTCGCGCCCGCCTCGTGCAGGTAGCGCGCGACCACCATGCCGTCGCCGCCGTTGTTGCCCTTGCCCACCAGCACGGCAACATGCTTGCCCCCGATGGGCGCGAACCACTCGGCGACGCGCTGAAACACGCCGTAGCCCGCCCGCTCCATCAGCACCAGCGACGGGACTCCGTCCTGCTCAATCGCGGCGCGGTCTAAGGCGCGCATCTGCTCGACGGAGACTATTGGAATGCCTTGCATTTCAAATGAGCTGGTCAATCTGCTGCGCCAGTTCGAAGTCCTTCTCGGTCAATCCGCCCGCCGAGTGAGTGCTGAGGCGCAGCGTCACCTGTTTGTAGCGAATCTCGATGTCGGGGTGGTGGTCGGCGCGTTCGGCGAGCAGCGCGACCTGCACAACAAACCCCATCGCCTCGCGGAAGTTGCGAAAAGTGAAAGTGCGCGCGATCTCGATGCCCTCGCGCGTCCAGTTCGGTACGCGCTCCAGATAGGTCGCGACCTCGGCTTCAGGAATGCGTTGCATAGGTCTCCCTCAGAAGGTTAGTTTCGGCATAGTCCGGAAGAATCCTACCGGCGCGGGGGATGCAATAAGATGGAGGAGAGGGCGCACATTTATACCGATTAGGATTTCAAGTGAGACAAAAGCGGATAGAGCAGGAAGGGAGTGCGCCTGTTTTTTCCTCACCCCCTGCCCCCTCCTGATAAGGGTACAACGCTCTCCCTCAACCTGAGCGTAGTAGCCGTGTTTTCTAA
>CAYYCA010000373.1:0-2164 GCA_964470265.1 uncultured Fimbriimonadales bacterium
CGGCGAGTTCAGTGATTGCGAAAACTTCAAGCGGTACTTTATATACACGCTCTGAAATGTTGCAAGCGTCTCAGAGACTCTCGAAGCTGCGCCGCGCCCACTCCTCCAGTCGGAGACGCATTTCCGGATGCCAGTCGTGCCCAAGATCCTCGTAAATCAGCAGGCGTTTGGGCGGCGGCAGCGCGTCATAAAGTGAGAACACCACGGGCGCACGAATGCCCGGATCCTTCAACGCGAGGCTGAGCTGCACGGGGACACGCACATAGACAGCATGGTTCACTGCGTCGTAGTATTGCAGCACGCTCAAGATAGCTTCACGAGGCGTGTTGGTCATTTCCATAAAGTCGGTGAACTCCTTGATGGGGTAGCGCCATGCGGGTCTACCCAGCAGGTACTCCCAGTAGCTAAGCGCAGGCAACTCGGCGACGACGCCGCGCGTGAGGCGACACCACGCGCCCAGCATCACCGCCAGCCCTCCCCCCTGACTGAGACCCGCAGCGACGAGCCGGCGCGAGTCGACCTCCGCCTGCGCCGCCAGCACGCGCATCGCCAGCAGGCTATCTTGAACGATGCGCCGATAGATGTAGGTCTGCGGCGATTGGATCCCGCGCGTGAAGTAGCCCAGCTCGGGACTATAAGGCACATTCGGTTCCACCGCGTAGCCGTGCAGGTTAATTGAGAAGGTAATCAGCCCATCGAACATCGTGTGCTCGTTGATGGGCACGGTTCCGACGCCGTAGCCAGGCAGGTACAGCACAGCGGGGGCGGGCAACGACGCAGCTTTTGGGACGGCGTACCAGCCCTCGCGTCCGCGCCCGTCTATTCCGACCCAACGCAAGCGGTACACGGTATGCGTGGGATGGTCGTCGTGATCATAATGCACGCGCTCGTAGCGCAGGGGCGCGGCGTCGACTTCCGCCGTTGCCGTTTGCCAGAACGCCTCAAAATCGGCGGGCGGCTGCGGCGACTTCAGGGGAACTGCAGCGTCCATCACTCAAACACCGAACGCTCCACCGGCTCGATGTGCAGCCCGGTGGTGTGCAGCCACGCGGTGGCGCGCTGGATCTCCTCGACGGGTCCCTCTAACTCCACGAACGCCCAGCCGAAGTCCTCGTTGATGTTTGCCTTTAGGATGTTCACCTTCAGGTCAAAATCGCGCCCCAGCCGCCACAGCCAGGGCACATTGACCTGTTCACGGTTCGTAGTCGCAATCGTCATGTGGATTTTTGCCATCGGCTCGATTATACCGTCTGAGCAGATTCAGCGCAGTCCGTGCGACTTCAGCAGGTCGTTGATCCACGCCGCGTCGTCGGCATCGAACGGCGGCGGAGGCGGCGGCTCGCGATAGTCCAGCGTCGCCTCATACGCCCCATCTTCATAACACTGGTTGACAACCGCCTGCACATCCAGCGACGCCCGTCCCCCACTGCCAGCGGGATAGGGATTACGGGCAGTCGCTCGCGCACGGTTCGCGGATAGATACAGAAGTTGTGCGGGCCATCCACGCGGCTGATGCTCATCAGATAGTGCCATCGGTCGCCAAACCGCTCAATCACTTTACCGCGCGGCGGCGCCAGCGTATACTCGCCCCCGCGCAGCAAGTCAATCTCTACCAGATGCACATCGCTCTTGAGCACCTCACCCTGCTTGCGCAGGTACAGCTCGCGTCCCTTCGTGTTCAGCTCCTTGTTCGTGGGGCTGAGAACCTCGATGACCGTCACAAAGCGCAGCCCCTACTCGCGGTCGAGGATTTGCACACAGGCTTCGGTGTGTAGTTCCTCTTCCACAGGGAGCACCTGCGGCGGGTCGTAGGGGGCATGCAGCGTCGCCGTCGCGCCTGTGGAGCGTTTCGCACGCAAAATCGCGACATCGAGCTGGATTTCACGGCGGGATTCCTCCCCATAGACGCGCTCTTCCAGCCGCGCCACATAGCGAGGGCGTAGCTGAGGCTGTAATGTGTTGCGAATATAAGTCATCAGGCTGGTATGAAAATCATTCCAGTACCGCCTGCTTTCGAGATAGGGGTTCATCCCAGGAAACGGGTTCGCCATCGCCCTCGCCTCCGAGACGGATTATACCTCCCGCTCGGCGAACAGCGCGTCCAGCATTTCGTAGGCGTAGCGCAGGTGCGGGATGACGATGGAGCCGCCGATAATCAGCGCGA
>CAYYCA010000374.1:0-2156 GCA_964470265.1 uncultured Fimbriimonadales bacterium
TGAGGGGCGCGCCTACTTTTGTTTGCCCGCATCCAAAAAATCTGTTCCTCATGCCGTCCGTAGGGGACTTAACTCCTCTTGAACCGTTTTTCGATATCCCCCCAGCCGAGAGTAATCGTGATGGGGCGCCCGTGCGGGCAGAGGTAGGGGTTCTCGGTACGGGCGAGGTCCTCGATAAGTTTGCGCATTTCCGGGAGGCTGAGTGGGTCGCCCGCTTTCACGGCGAGCTTGCAGGCAGTGGTGATCCAGACTTGTTCCCGAGCGACGGGCAGCCGTTTGTTCACAGAGAGTTCCACCAGTTCATCGACGATGTCACGCAGGGTCTGCACGGGATCGCCTTTTAGTGCAGCGGGCACAGCGCGAATGAGGAACGCATCCTGCCCGAACGGCTCCAGTTCGAACCCGGTTGCCTGGAGTTCGGGGAGTTTCTCCTGCAGCAGCAAGGCGTCGCGGCGGCTCAGTTGAAGGGTTTCGGGCGTGAGCAGGTGTTGCTTAGGAATAGGCAGCCTGCCCCGCTCGCGGCAGAGCTGCTCGTACAGCACGCGCTCGTGGGCGACATGCTGGTCAATCAGCACCAGTCCCTGCCGCGTGGCGGCGACGATGTAAGTGTTTTGGACCTGTCCGAGGATTTGCAGGTCTTCCAGCAGGTGGGCGAAGGGGAGGTGGGCGGCTGCAATCGGCTCTGCGCCCAGCAGACTCGGTGCGACGGCGTCCGCGTCGTCGTCTGTGGCGCGGGCGTCCGCGCCCGTGCTGAGCGGCGGCGTCCCGCCGACGAACTCACTGCCGACCTCCTCAACCGACGGCGGGGACGCCGTCGTACCAGTGGACTCAACCGACGGCGGAGACGCCAACGCTACGCCGGGTTCATCAACGGGGACGCCAACGCTACGCGCCGTCTCCTGCGCTTCAGCACGGACAGGAATGTCCGTGCTACTGATGCCTGCTCGCTGCATCAGAATCTGATGGATTGTCTCTGTGTCGGGTATCTGCGGGGGTGTGATGACCGCGCGGCGCGGCGCACTCGGAGGCAACGCGCTTGGGATCATCCCGTGTTGCAGCAGCGCAGCGCGAATCGCGTTCACCACCGCCTCGAACACCGCCTGCTCGCGGGCGAAACGCACCTCGATCTTGGCGGGATGCACATTCACATCCACCAGCCGCGGGTCTAACCCCACCAGCAATACACAGGCAGGGTAGCGTTTTTCGGGCGT
Organism: uncultured Fimbriimonadales bacterium; assembly: GCA_964470265.1. Classification (GTDB taxonomy): domain Bacteria; phylum Armatimonadota; class Fimbriimonadia; order Fimbriimonadales; family GBS-DC; genus GBS-DC. The sequence continues at coordinate 1,212 of CAYYCA010000374.1, forward strand.
GAGGCTCTTGTACGCCTCATCCAGCGCGGCGGTGAGCGTCTTATTGCGCACAGGACGCAGATTCACAAAGAAATACTGGTGCTGCCGAGTGGGGCGCGTCTGATGCGGGGGCGCAATCAGTCCCCACACGCGCACACCGTCGCGCTCGTAGTCTACTTCCACCATGCCCTGCACGGTCTCACGCCCCCAGATAGCAGCGACTGCCGTGAGCAAATCGCCGTTGCCGGGGGTGAAAATCAGCTCCTGGCGCTCATGCACGAGGCGGAACGACACATCGGGGTAGGCGAAAGCGTAGCGCGTTACGGTCTCCACAATGTGCCCCAGCTCGGTCGGCACGGTTTTGAGGAATTTCAGGCGAGCGGGCACATTATAAAACAGGTCGCGCACCGAGACCGTCGTGCCGATGGGCGCGCCGACCTCCTCAACGCTCTTAATCTCGCCTCCCTCAATTACAATATGCGTGCCCGTGTCTTCTTCGAACGCGCGAGTGAGGATTTCCATGCGGCTCACGCTGGCGATGCTGGGCAGCGCCTCGCCGCGAAAACCAAGCGTGCTGATGCGGCTCAGGTCGGCGTCGGAGACGATTTTGGAGGTGGCGTGGCGTTGCAGGGCGTTCAAGGCGTCCTCGCGCGTCATGCCGATGCCGTCGTCGCGCACGCGAATCAGCTTGCGCCCGCCCATCGCGACCTCGATCTCGATTCGCGCCGCGCCCGCGTCCAAGGCGTTCTCGATGAGTTCCTTCAGCGCAGCGGCGGGACGCTCCACCACCTCGCCTGCGGCGATACGGTTTACCAGCTGCTCGTCCAGTGCGCGGATGGGACGGCGCTCGGGGCGTGTGCGCATAGTATCTTAAAGTGTACCTCGCGCCCCCACAGACGAAAGAGGTATATTTTTGTTATGCGCACCTACACAGTTCTCGGGCTTGTCGCGACGCTGCTCACTCTC
>CAYYCA010000375.1:0-2140 GCA_964470265.1 uncultured Fimbriimonadales bacterium
TCGTAGCGTCGGCGTCCCGCCGACGATTGGCACTACTTGAAACCTCAGTTGGTATGAAATCGAGAATCAGCGGTTATCTCCACTTCAGGTAAATTAACCCCGCGGAGACGAAGCAACGATGACCTATGAACAGGCAAAGGCGAGCTGGCAGGCGTTCAACCCGCCCAAGCATTATCTTTCGGTTGCCGATTTGAACCCGCACACGGCGCAAATTGTGCTGGAGCTGGCGCACGCGATGAAACGCGCGACGCATTCGGGGCAGGAGCTGTTCCGATTCGCGCGTCCCGTTGCGCTCGCGCTGATTTTCGAGAAGCCCTCGCTGCGCACGCGCGTCACTTTAGAGGTCGGGCTGTACCAGATGGGCGCATATGGCGTGTACCTCACGCAGAGCGACATCCAGATGGGCAAGCGCGAGGCGGTGATGGACATCGCCCGCAATCTGGGACGCTGGGTGCAGGGCGTGATTGCGCGGGTGTTTTTGCATACCGCGCTGGAGGAGCTCGCGCGGTTTTCCGATGTCCCCGTCATCAACGCGCTCAGCGACCGCGAGCATCCCTGTCAGGCGTTAGCCGACCTGATGACCATCCAGGAGCGCAAGGGAACGCAGCCGCTGACGCTCGCGTGGGTGGGCGACGGCAACAATGTGTGCCACAGTTTCACGCTGCTCGCGGCGTTGCTGGGGCATTGCATCCGCATCGCGACGCCCGAAGGCTACGCGCCCCACGAAGCGATTTTGAAACAGGCGCAGGCGTTCGCGGCGCAGTCGGGCGGCTCGGTGGAGCTGTTGCACGACCCGCGCGCCGCCGTCGCCGACGCCGATGTCGTCTATACCGATGTGTGGGTCTCGATGGGCTTTGAGACCGAGCGCGAGGCGCGCCTGCGCAAGTTCCTGCCGTATCAGGTGAACGAGGAGTTGCTGCGCCTCGCGAAACCCGACGCCATCGTGTTGCACTGCCTGCCCGCGCGACGCGGCGAGGAGATTACCGACGCCGTGCTGGACGGCGCGCAGTCGGCGGTCTGGGATCAGGCAGAGAACCGTTTGCACACGCAGAAAGCGTTAATCGCGCTGATGCTCGGCTAAGCCCGCCCGAACACGACGACGGAGACCCTCGGCGCACGCGAGAGCAGCCAGCCTACCGCGAACGGAATCAGCAACGCCAGCCCCACAAACAGCGGCAGCCCCCAGCGCGCCTGCAACGCGCTGGAAACGCTCCAGCGGCTCAACTCGCTCAGAATCAGCGGGTGCAGCAGGTAAATCTGTAGCGAGTAGCGCCCCAGCAGCTGCACGCCCGAAACCATCCAGCCTCCCCGCTGACTCAGCCAGTACGCCACTGCCAACAGCAGGAAGCTCACGCCCGTCGTGAACAGCCAGTTGCCCGTCTGATACTGAAAAGTGTTCACAGGCAAGCCCTGCAACGCCTGCAACGCGAGCGGCAGATAGAGCCACAACCCCACGCTTGCACAAAGCAACGCGAACAGCCAGCCCCGACGGAGAACCTCCTGCAGTCGGTTCGCCTGAGTCGCCAGCCATAACCCAAGCAGGATGACGGGGGTGTACCACAGCACATAGCTGCCCGTGTACGGGACTCGATACACGAGCCGATTCGTCCAGTAGACCGCCATCGTGAGCGTGACGATGCCAATCAGCACTGCCCAGAACGGCAACCGCAGGCGCGCCGTAGGCAACAGCAACGGCAACAGGAGATAGAGCTGCATCGCCACTGCCAGAAAATAGAGGTGAAAGTACGCTTTGCCCCAGAACAGGTAATCCGCCCAGCGCGACCAGTCAGGCGACGCGCCGAAGGCGTAGAAGCGATACATCAAGTACAACCCGCTCCACAACAGATAGGGCAGCAGGGCGCGCAGGGCGCGGTTTCCGAAATAGCGCGTGGGACGAAACTCACGGAGCAACGACAGCGCGAGCACGAACGCCGTCATCATCAGAAACGCGGGCACAGCGTAATGGAGCGTGCGGTTCAGAATTGCCAGTATCAGCCACGCGACGCCCTCGCGATCGAGCATGCCTAGAAACCGCCCCGAAGCGTGATGGAACACGACCTCCAGAATCGCCAGCCCGCGAAAGACCTCCACCCACGGGAAGCGTTCGCCCCCCGTAGCACGGGCGTCCCCGCCCGTGCGC
>CAYYCA010000376.1:0-2130 GCA_964470265.1 uncultured Fimbriimonadales bacterium
AAGCGCGTTCGTAGCGTCGGCGTCCCTGCCGACGAGATTCACTCATGAAACCCCGTAAACTACCCAGTCGTATATCCTCTCAGGAGGGCTTTTATGCGCGTACTAATCGCCGTGCTGTTAGGGGTGTGGGCTTCGTGCGGGGCGTTCACCCAGGAAACGCCCGACCTGCGCGCGGACGCGCGCCTGCAAGAGTCGCTTAGCCTCACAGAGCCGCTCATTTCCTTGCGAGATCTGATTCAAAAAGTGCAGATTCAAACGGGCGCGCCGCTCGCCGTCGCGCCTGAAATCGCCGAGGATAAGATCTGCGTGCTGGTCTCCGATAAACCCGCCTACGAAGTCCTGAACCGAATCGCCTCGTCGCTCCGCTATCGCTGGCAGTGGGGGACGGATGGCAAGACCTATGTGCTACGCATGCCTGCCGTCGAACGCCAGCGTGAACGAGACCTGTATCAGCTCGCTCAACGGAACGAACTTCAGTATCAGCAGGAGACGCTCAGACAAGCAATTGCCCTGACGCAGCAGTATAGTCTGCAACAAATCCAAGAAGCAGTGAACAACCCCGATTTCTTCAAGAACGCCGATCGTGAGACGCGCTCGTTATGGACACGGCTCTCTACTTCCAGCGCTTACTGCGCCGCGCGCGCGTTAGGGCTGCTGCCTGAAGCTGTGCGGGAGCGCATCTGGACGGCGCATCGTTTCACGCTGGGCTCCGAGTTAGCCAAGTACGCAGATGCGCCGCTGCCGCCTGCGATCGAGCGTCAGATGTTGAGCCTGCTGCGCGCGATGAATATGAACGACGAAGAGAGTCAACGCCTCAAAAGCGTAGAAATCATCTACCTTCCATGCTCGCAGTGGCTCAACCTGCACTTCATCGCCGTCTCTGAGGCGGGAATAGAGCAGCACCTCACAGGCGCGATTAGCCTGAGCCGATGGGACGCCTCTCAGCGCTCAGTAGTGGAATCGCACGCGCTCTGTAAGGTTTGGCGCGAATGGCAGACCGATTTTGCGGAACTGCGCCGCCTCCCTGCCGCGCCGCGCGCCGAGAGGAAGCCCCCGCTCACGATTCCCGAACCGCTTCAGGGCAGCGCGTTCGATGTCCTGATGAACTGGGCGCGGTCGCGCAATCTCGACCTGTACGCTGATGTATACCGTGTTCGTCCTGAGGGTTTGCGACGCGGTTCGCGCAATCGCCCTGAGCAGACGCCGTTAGAAGAGGAGGCGATAGGCGCGCATTTCGAGTGGGTCGCTCCCCAGTTCTGGCTGCGCCTTGAGGGCGACACGCTGATGGCGCGCCACAAGGATTACTACTGGCTGCGTCCGAGCGAGATTCCCGAACGGCTGCTGCGCCCCTTGGAGGCGAAGATTGAACGGCGCGAGCGAATCACACTGGACGAGTGGGCGGACTTCGCGACGGCTTTGACCCCGATGCAGCTGGAGCGCGCGACGGGCGGACTGCGTCTGAACCACCTGAGCGGAGAGCGCATCGTGCATGCGACCACGATCCCGATGGAGATGATCGTACACACGACGCCAGCGCTTCGGTTCTGGGCTTCGTTAACGCCTGCGCAACGCGCGACAGTGCAGCGGGGGGACCCCTTGCTGCTGGAACGGCTTAGCCCGATCCAGCGGCAACGATTTCGGGAAGCGTTCCACCCCACACCGCTTACCCCGTGCGTTTCTCAGGCATTCTTCAGTCCCTCGATGACCTTCCGCGACGCCCACTTTACCCTCTTTGTGCCTGAATACTGGTTCTCAGAGAGCGTGCGTCGGCTGGGCGAGGCGGAAGCGCGCCCAGAACGGTTCCAGATGCGGGTTGCTGGAATTGCGCCGCCGTATTCGATCACCGAGTCGGAAGGACGCCTAAGTATTACTTTGGGGGCAACCCCTTTTAGAGAGCCGTCCCACCCAACCGACAAAGGCTACCTCCTGAGTTTCATCGCCGAGGGGAAGGAACGCGCGTATATGGTCTACCAGACCGTGCCTGCGATTGCAGGGAGTGAGGTGGAGCTGCCGCGGCGTTGAGGGCAAGGGGAGCTGGCGTCTAATACCATTGTGGCTTCAAGCGAGACAAAATCTTCGTGGGCGGCGCGTCGGCTGTTTTCGCCCTCACCCCCAGCCCCTCTCCCAGAG
>CAYYCA010000377.1:0-2127 GCA_964470265.1 uncultured Fimbriimonadales bacterium
ACAGGTACACTTGGATATGATGCGACGACTCTATGGCTGGCTGCTGGGTGCGATTGCTGGGTTGGTTATCGCGGCGCTATCCATCCCCGCCCCGAAAGTCGCTGCACAGAGCGTTTTGTCGCTCACGCCTCAAGCGAAAGTGACGCATAAACCCATCGACGAGATGAGCGGCATTGCACGCAGCCGCGCCTACGAGGGCGTCTACTGGGTTCACAACGACAGCGGCGACCGCCCTCGCATATTCCCCATCCGTTTAGACGGCAGTGTGATTATCCCGCCGTTCGTCTCCCGACGCGACTCCTCGGACCGCGCGGAAGACCCTGCGGTCGTCTATGAAGGGGTTCAAATCGAAGGTGCGGTGAACATCGACTGGGAAGACATCGCTATCGACGGCGACACGATTTACATCGCTGACACTGGCAACAACGGCAACGCGCGGCGCGATTTGGCGGTCTATGTGGTGAAGGAGCCGAACCCTGAAGCCACGCTGCAGGCGCACGCGCTCAAGCGCATCCCCGTCGCCTATCCCGACCAGAAGGCGTTCCCGGGCGATGTGTGGCATTTCGATTGCGAGGCGGTGTTTGTATTTCAGGGCAAGCTCTATTTTCTCACCAAGCATCGCGCGCCGCGCCAGCTTAGCACGCCTGAGAACGGAACCAAGCTCTATCGGCTGGACACGCAGCATACGGATCGGGTGAACATGCTCACGCTGGTCGATTCCCACAGCGATCTGGGCGGCTGGGTCACGGCGGCGGCGATGTCACCCGACGAGCGCACGCTGGCGGTGCTGTGTCAAGCGCCGCAGCAATCTATCTGGCTGTTCGAACGCCCGATGCGCGGGGACAAGTTCCTCACGCAGGGCAAAGCGCGCCGCATCCCCATCCAGAACGGCAAGCAGTGCGAGGCGATGGAGTGGATTGACAACCGACGGCTCGTAATCACGAACGAGCAGCGCGAACTATTTATTGTGGAAGTTGCGGCGGCGCCTTAGCGCGAGGAGTCTTCTGGCTGGGTCTGGAGTTTTCCGTTATCCAGCCCTGCGATTCGGCGGGCGCGTTGCAGCTCAGCGCGGTCGTAACTGTCTAACTCGCCTGCCCGCTGATAAGCCCGCTCCGCCAGCTGCAGTTCGTTCAGCAGCGTGTAGACATCGCCCAGCAGGGTCAGATAGAGCGCACGCTGCGGCTTCAAACTCAGGGCGCGTTCAAAACACTCAATCGCGCGCGGGAGCTGGTTGTTCTCGATGCACAGCAACCCGTAGCGGAAGTGATAGTAGTCGTCTTCGGGGTTCAGCAGGGTGGCGATTTCCATCTCCTGCATTGCCTCTTCCACATCGCCCATCTGCTCCAGTAGGTCGGCGAGCCAGAATCGGTAGAAGCCGTTGCTGGGTTCGTGGTTCACAGCGGCGCGTCCCGCCTCCACGGCACGGGCGTACTGCTGGCTGAGCGCAAGCACTTCGGCATATTTAAACTGCACGAAGGCGTTGTTTGCGCCGTAGTCGATGGCGCGTTTGAAGTGGGCGATGGCGGCGTCGTAGCGTCCGTAGCGGCGGTAGATTTCGCCCAGCGCGAAGTAGGGTTCGGGGTCGCGCGGGTTCATCTTACGGGCGCGCTGATAGTAGGCTAAGGCGCGGGCGGGCTGGTCAGCGTAGGCGTAGGCGTCGCCCAGCTGCATATAGCGCTCGCTGTTGTCGCCATCCATCTGAATGGCGAGTTTGTAATAGCGGAACGCCTCTTCGAACTCGCCCTGTCGGAGCGCGGCGTCGCCGCGCCGTCGCGCGTCCTCCGCCGTTGCAGGCTGGTGCGCCGCCTCGATGCGAGCCTCACCCGATTCCATCTCCGAACCTTCCCGAATGAACGAGAACGAATCGCCCATCGCCATCACAGGTATTATACCACAGGGGGTTGACGCTTCACCGAGAGCAACTCCCGTAGCACGGACAGTCTGTCCGTGCAAGGCTTGGACAGTCCTGTCCAAGCCACAGGAGGCTGCTATGGCTCGCAAAATCGAACGCATCGTCTGGCATACCGCCGCGCACGGACGCGACGGGCAGGTGTTCGACACTACCGCCGCGCAGATTGACCAGTGGCATCGCGAGCGCGGCTGGAGCGAAATCGGCTACAATGTGGT
>CAYYCA010000378.1:0-2094 GCA_964470265.1 uncultured Fimbriimonadales bacterium
GGAAAAACACGGCTCCTGCGCCCAAAGTTGAGGCAGAGCCGTGTACCCTTATCAGAGAGGGGGCAGGGGGTGAGGGCTGCAGTTTGTTTCACTTGAACCCCCAGTCGGTATTAGGTTCCCCTACGGCGTAGGGGGAACCGAGCCGATTTTCGGTTCCCCTCGCGAAGCGGGGGGGAACCTGCAGGAGGGGGGCGCGGAGGGCAATCAGGGAAAAAATCGGTCATCAGTTCGGCAGGGTTGAACTAAAGCACTGTTCTCTTACCACCTCTCCCTCCATGCCTGCTTGCGTCCATCCGCCCCTGCGAGGTCGCTCTGGGGTCGGGTACAATACTCCGACTTTGCATCAAGGAGGCAGAGCGCGTGTCCACGAAATATATCTTTGTCACGGGCGGCGTCGTGAGTTCGATCGGGAAGGGTATCGCCGCCGCGAGTCTGGGCAGGCTCCTGCGCAGCAGGGGCTACACCGTCGCCCCCCTCAAAATGGATCCCTATATCAATGTCGACGCGGGCACGATGAACCCCTACCAGCACGGCGAGGTGTTCGTGACTGACGACGGCGCGGAGACCGACTTAGACCTGGGGCACTACGAACGCTTCCTCGATGTGAACTGCACGCGCAACTCGAATGTGACCACGGGGCGCATTTATAAATCCGTCATCGACAAGGAGCGTCGGGGCGACTATCTGGGCGCGACGGTGCAGGTCATCCCCCACATCACGGACGAAATCAAGGAGCATATCCGCCGCGTGGGACGCGAGCAGCACGCCGACATCGTAATTGTGGAGGTGGGGGGCACGGTGGGCGACATCGAGAGCCTGCCGTTCCTGGAAGCCATCCGCCAGTTCCGCAAAGACGCCGGCGCAGAGAATGTGATGTATGTGCATGTGACGCTCATCCCCACCGTCGGACGCTGGGACGAGATTAAGACCAAGCCGACGCAGCACAGCGTGATTAAACTGCGCGAGATTGGCATCACGCCCGATGTGCTAATCTGTCGCACGCGCACGCCGTTGCCTGAGGAGGTGCGCGCCAAAATCTCGCTCTTTACCGATGTGGCGCAGAACGCCGTAATCGAGTCACTCGATGTGGAGACAATTTACGAGATTCCGTTGCTGTTTGAGCAGGCGGGACTGGGACGACTGACGCTGCGCCGTCTGGGGCTGCCCGACGCGCCGCCCGACCTTGCGGAGTGGGAGCGCATCGTGCAGCGCATCAAGCGTCCGAGCCATCGCTGCCGAATCGCGCTGGTGGGCAAGTATATCGAGAATCGCGACTCGTACCTGAGCATCGCCGAGTCGTTCCATCACGCGGGCGCGGCGAACGACGCTGCGGTGGAAATTGAGTGGGTTGACTCTTCCGAGCTGGAGCAGGTAGACGCGGCGGAGCGACTGCGCTATGTGGACGGGATACTGGTGGCGCACGGCTTCGGCGCGCGGGGCGTGGAAGGCAAGCTAAACGCCATTCGCTACGCCCGCGAGCAGGGCGTCCCCTTCTACGGCATCTGCTACGGGATGCAAATGGCGGTAATCGAGTTCGCGCGGAATGTGGCGGGGCTGGAAGGGGCGCACACCGAAGAAGTCGACCACACCACACCCCATCCCGTGATTCACCTGCTGCCCGAACAGCGCGGGATTGGCGAAAAGGGCGGCACGATGCGGCTCGGCGCGTACCCGTGCCGATTGCTGCCGAACTCGCTCGCGGCGCGCGTGTATGGCGACACGGTGATTTACGAACGCCATCGCCACCGCTACGAGGTGAACAACGAGTATCGCGCCCTGCTGGAGCGTTACGGAATGGTCTTCAGCGGCGTCTCCCCTGACAACCGCCTCGTGGAGATGGTCGAACTACCCGACCATCCGTTCTTCTTGGCGGGGCAGTTCCACCCGGAGTTCAAGTCGCGTCCCAACCGCCCCCATCCGGTGTTCGTGGGGCTGGTGCAGGCGGCGTTAGCGCGGCGCAGCCAGCACGCCTACACCCCCGCGTTGGTGGAGGGAGGATAGATAGGCGCGTGCGCGGTAGCAATACGCCTGGTACGGCGGCGTCCCGTACGATATCTGAATCCCCAAAGGGACGGTTTAATGGGGGAGACCTAA
>CAYYCA010000379.1:0-2079 GCA_964470265.1 uncultured Fimbriimonadales bacterium
CTCCCACCCTATGGGAGGAGGAGTGAGAGCAAATGTCGCATCTCCAACAGTTTTCAGAACCAGACAGTCAGTTGCGCTGAGCGTGAAACGCCGTTGTAGGTCGCCGTAATCGTGACCGTTGTGACTGAGAAGGCGGATTTGGTGCGGATGGTGAAGTTCGCGCTGGTCGCGCCGGCGGGCACGGTCACGCTGCTGGGCACGGAGGCGCGGCTGGAGTTGCTGCGCAGCTGCACCACCACGCCGCCCGCTGGTGCAGGTCCGCTGAGCCTTACGGTACCTGTCGCGCTGCTGCCGCCCCACACGGAGGTCGGGCTAATCGTAAGCGATTGCAGCGTCACGCTCGTAGAGGCGGGATTGACTGTCAGCGTCGCAGTGCGCGAGACGCTCCCCGCCGAAGCGGTAATCGTGACATTCGTGCTGCTGGAGACTGCGCTGGTGGCGACCGTGAAGTTCGCGCTGGTCGCGCCGGCGGGCACGGTCACGCTGCTGGGAACCGAGGCGACGCTCGGATTGCTGCTGCTGAGGTTCACCACGAACCCGCCTGAGGGCGCAGCGGAAGTGAGCGTGACGGTTCCCGTCGAGCTGTTGCCCCCGACGACGCTGGTCGGGTTCAGGCTCAGCGTGCTTAGTTCTGGTTGAGCCGGTCCGCCGCCCCCAACTGCCCGCAACGCGCGATAGACATTCAGCCGTCCAGCGTTCGGCGCGATAGTGCGTCCGGCGTAGGGCTGGTATGGGTCGACATTGGTTTCCAGCGCGCTGCGCAGTTGCGCGTTCGTCAGGCTCGGGTTGTGCGACCACAACACCGCCGCCGCGCCCGCCACATGCGGGCACGCCATCGAAGTGCCGCTGAGCGACTGGTAGCGGTTGCTTGGATAAGTGGACAAGATGTTCACGCCGGGCGCGGCGATGTCCACCCACGAGCCGTACTGCGAGAAGCTCGCCAGCGTGTCGGTGGAGTCCGTCGCAGCGACGGCAATACTGTTGGTGTAGTAGGCTGGATACTGGGGCGAAGAGCTGCCGCCGTTGCCCGCTGCGACCACCACGAGGCAGCCGCGATTCCATGCATAGTTCACGGCGTCCTGCAGCTGCTGCGAGCCAGCCCCCGCACCCAGACTTAGGCTCAAGATGTGCGCGCCGTTATCCGCCGCCCAGGTAATCCCCCGCGCTACCGCGTCCAGACTGCCCGAACCGCTGGAGTTCAATACTTTCACGGGCATCAACTGCACATAGCTGTTGGCGTTGGACACGGCGGGGTTCCACGCCGCCACGCCCGCGATGCCGACGCCGTTGTTAATCTCCGCCGCCGCGATGCCTGCGCAGTGCGTGCCGTGTCCGTTGTCGTCTAAGGCGTTCGTGCTATTGTTCAGCGTGTTGTAGCCGTAGACCGCGCCGCCCGCGTGCCGACGCATCTTGTTGGTCAGATCCGGATGGTTCGAGTCGATGCCCGTGTCGATGATAGCGATGTAGACCGTGCGCTGGGGTTGCCAGATGTCCCACGCGAGGTGCGCCTGAATGCGCGTCAGTCCGTACTGCTGCCCATAGCTGGGGTCATTCGGCGTGGCGAAGGCGAACGCCAGATAGTTCGGCTCCACATAGCGCACGCCGGGCAGGGCGCGCAGAAACTCGCCTGCGCTCTCCATCGAGATGCCAGGAGCAAGGCGCACCACATAGGCGTTGATGGGCGGGTTGTGAGACGCAATCGTCCCCACCATCTCCATCGCCTGCACGGGGAGCGCGAGGGCGCCGTGTTCCAGCCCCACGACAAGCTCACCGGGCACGAAAGGCGCCGAAATCTGTTGCGGGTTCAAGCTGGGCGCAGGCGCGTCCACTGCCTCTATCTGCGCACTGCCCAGCTGCAACGCGACGATAACGCCAAAGCAGCCCAGAAGTCCTTTGAGTGATTGCATAGGGCGTCCTCCTGAGTAATTTTTCGAACGGTACCGATCAGAATCCTGCTTCTTAGGAAATCGGGGTGCAAGTTTGCGGAACAGTGCTTTCGAGCAGGCGGCTGATGGGGTTTGAATAATACCAATCGAGAGTTCAAGTAGTGCCAATCGTCGGCGGGACGCCGACGCTACG
>CAYYCA010000380.1:0-2078 GCA_964470265.1 uncultured Fimbriimonadales bacterium
TGGTCCAAGATGCGTGATGCCTGCGGCGCGTCGCTGCTCTGTAGGGGCGTGTCGCGGACGCGCTCTACTTCATTTACGAGACACCTCCAGTCTGACTCGCCGCGCTGATTCCCCCTCTATCGACAACTGCGCCTCGTACACATGGGCCGCAGTCAGTTCCATATCCGCCTGCTCCAGCCGCTCCGCCCATTCAATCGCGACAATCCCGCCGCGTTCAAGAATCTCTTCCAGCCCCAGTGTGTGGAGCTGTTCGGGCGTTTCGATACGATACAGATCTAAGTGAAAGAACGGCAGCCCCCTCAGGTGTTCAGGCTGCTGAATCGTGTATTCGTGAATCAGGGTGAAGGTGGGGCTTCGCACAGGCTCAGTGATGCCCAGCCCGCGCGCCAGCCCGCGAATGAAGGTGGTCTTGCCCGCGCCGAGGTCGCCTTTGAGCAGAATCACAGTATCGGGTTGCAGGGTCTGCGCCCACTGCGCCGCGAACGCTTCCGTGGCGGCGGGGCTGTCGGAGGTAAACTCAGTCGAGATCATCGGGGTAGCGTTCGAATCGTATCAACAGCGATTGCGGATCGACAGGCAGGTTGTGCTCGTGAATCAGCTGCAGGATGCGCATGTTGGTCTGCGCCACGACTTCTGCCATCTCACGGTTCATCTGCTCGATGCGCTCCAGCAGGCGCAGGATAATATCGACGCCCGCGAGGTTCACCCCCAGTTGCTGCGTGAGTCGCTGGATGCGGCGCAGGCGGGCGATGTCCGCTTCTGAGTAGAGCCGCTTGCTATTGCCCACACGATAGGGCTGAATCAGCCCCAGCCGCTCATAGAGGCGGATAGTTTGCGGATGCAGCCCGCACATGCGCGCCGCGACGCTGATCAGATACACTGGCTCCTCGGACGGGCGGTTCTTGTCCTGCCTCATACTTTCACCTCCTGTGTAGCGCGCAGGCGCTGCAGCTCTTCGAGCAGTTCGCGTTCGCGCGGCGAGAGGCGTTTGGGCACGGTGATTCGGGCGCGGGCGTACAGATCGCCGATTTTGCCCTTGCCCAGCGGCAGCCCTTTGCCCGCGAGCCTGAAACGGGCGCCGCTCTGCGTGCCTGCAGGCACTTTCATCTTCACTGTGCCGTGCGGCGTGGGCACTGCCACCTCGCCGCCCAGAATCGCCGTCAGGTAGTCGATATCCACCTCGGTATACAGGTCGTCGTCTTTGCGTTCGAAGCGGGGGTCGGGCTTGAGTTTGATGCGCAGGTAGAGGTCGCCGCGTTTGCCGTCCGCGCCTGCCGCGCCCTCGCCCGCGAGCCGCAATCGCTGTCCCTCTGCTACGCCTGCGGGGATGTTCACCGTGAGCGTGCGCGTGCGCATCACGCCGCCGCGTCCGCGGCAGGTGGGGCACGGCGCGCCGACAATGCCTGTGCCGTCGCATTCGTCGCAGTGCATTTCAAGCCCAAACATGCCGAAGCGGCGACGCCCTGTGCCCCCGCAAGCGCGACAGGTCTGACGACGGTTCGGCGCGATACCTGTGCCGCTGCAGGTATCACAAGGCTCTTCCATGCTGAGTTGAATCGTGCGGGTTGCGCCCCGAATAGCGTCTTCGATGCTGATTTCGAGCGTCTGCTCGATGTCGCGTGGGGCGCGCTGCACGCGCAGGTCGCTCCCGAAGCCGCCGCCCCGCAACAGGTTCTCGATGAACTCCTGGAAACTGCCGAAGCCGAACGGCGACTCGAAGCCGCCTGGCTGAAAGCCCTCGCCGTACTGCTCGCGCATGCGCTGATAGGCTTGCCACTGCTCGCCGTAGCGGTCATACGCCGCGCGCTTTTCGGGGTCTGACAGCACCTGATAGGCTTCGTTGATTTCCTTGAACTTCTCCTCGGCGGTCTTGTCGCCGGGGTTCACATCGGGGTGATACTTGCGCGCGAGTTTGCGGTACGCCGCCTTGATTTCCTTCTCGTCGGCGTCCCGCGACACTCCCAGAATCTGGTAGTAGTCCTTGTAGTCGCGCATGGTGTATCACTCCACTCTTTGTGGCTTGAGCGTCCCGCTCAAGCGTCGCTTGGACACTCCTGTCCAAGCACAGGGCACGGGCG
>CAYYCA010000381.1:0-2057 GCA_964470265.1 uncultured Fimbriimonadales bacterium
AATCGCCATCGCGCGGGTCAGCCAGCGCACGAAATCGCGCCGCCTAATCGGTTCGTCGGGGTTGAAACGGCGGTTCTCGGTGCGCTCAATCACGCCCAGCAAGAACAGGTTCTGCACGGGCACGGCGTAGGGGTGTCCGAACACGACATCGGTGAACGCCAGCCCCTGAAACCGCTCTTCGGGCAGGTTGGGCTTGAGGGTGCGCAAGTGATGCCACAAAATCCGCGCCGCCTCGCCCCGCGTAAGGGGCTGCTCTGGCTCCATCTGCTCACTCGGGAAGTAGCCCCGCGCCGCCAAGAACTGAATCGCCTCAAAGTGGCGTGTGGCGGGCGTCACATCCGGGAAAAAGTAGATATACTGCTGGAACCGCCGCAGCAGCTCGCGCTGGATGTCGGCAGGCTTGATTCGACGCAACGGTATGCCCGTCTGCAGGCTCAGCACGGCCGCCACGCCCGCCGCCTGACCCATATTCATTCGCACCGGCTCCATACGCAGGCTGCCAATCGCCACATGGCTCGCCGAGACGCAGGTGGTGACCAGCAAGCCCTCCACGCGCTTGGGCACGAGCACGCCGTAGGGCACTTGGTACCACGGCGTGTACTGAAAAATCCAGAACTCGCCCTCGCCCATGTGCGCAATTTCGGGCACAGGCTCACCCTCTTTCACGACCACGCGGCGCACGGCGTGCGAATCCATCGGATAGTCGCCAATCGCGATCGCATCGGGGCGAATGCGCTCCCGCGCCAAAATGATGTCCATCTCCTTCATAAACACTTCGCCCTCGATGCGCCGCGCCTTGCGCACATACAAAATCGGCGGCAGGTGGTCGCTATCGCGGAACTCGTCCTCCGCCAGCCCCAAGTTCGGCTGCCCCAGCTCGGTCTGGATGTAGTGCAGGTAGCCCAGCACGTGGTTTTTGTAGATCTGATAAATGCGCTGCCGCTCTTCCCAACTCGCGGTGGGGTAGCGATAGTTCACTTCCTGAAGCGTCGTGCCGTGCGGGTGCTGGTTTACTTCGAACTTGTTGCCGGGCGGAATGCGCCCATACAGGTACGCCCACGACCGCTCCCACGGGGGCGACAGCACATATTCCAGCCGATTGTAGCCCGGCGGCGGGTCGCCCACTTGAGGCGTGGGGTAGTTTTGCACAATCATCAGGATGGCGTAGCCGGGGATGCGTCGGTCGCCCTCGCCCGTGCTGCCGGGCAGCAGGCGGTCGTTCAAACGGTCGTAGTAAATCACGCCTGCGTGGGGTTCTTCGGGGCTGCGGGGTTCGCGCCCGATGCGATACGGCGCGCCCGCCCACGCCGCGATGTCGCCCTCGGCGGTGGCGTCAATCACGATATCGGCAAAGAACCGCCCGCGCCGCGCGCCATCTAAGCTCACAAACTCCACGCCCGTGATGCGGTTGCCTTGCTTGAACACGCGCGTCGGGCGCACGCCGAAATACAAATCGATGTTCGGCTCGGCGTAGACCATCTGCTTAATCAGCATATTCGCGACCCACGGCTCGAAGTTCAGCCCGTTGCGGTAGAAGTAGAGGCTGGTGTCGTCGCCGCGCGCTTTGTAGTAGGCTTCCACACGCTGGCGGAACTCCTCGTACAGCCCGTTGATGCGCGACGCTTGGCGCACATCGGTGACTGCCACGCCGTTGGTAATCATGCCGCCGAGGCGGTTCGTGGGTTCCATCAGCGCGACCTTGACGCCCATGCGCGCTGCCGTAATCGCTGCGCCCACGCCCGACGCTGTGCCGCCCACAATCAGAATCGGGTAGCGGGCTTCGGAAGGCAGGGCGCGATAGGTTCGGTCCGTGCGCTCCACCGTGTCCGAAACGCGCCCGTCGGCGTAGACCGCCTGTACCGCCAGTCGGTACTCGCGTCCGGCGGTTAGCCCTGTGAAGTCGTAGGATTTCGCCTCCGCGCCCACTTCGGCGACTTGTGTTCCGTCCAGAAACACGCGGTAGCCTGTGGGGGTTTCATTGCGCGGGGGCAGCCAGAACAGGGTAATCCGCTCCGTGCTGCGGGGAATTGCCTCCACCGAACGGGGAACCGCCTGCG
>CAYYCA010000382.1:0-2057 GCA_964470265.1 uncultured Fimbriimonadales bacterium
GCGACGCGCATGGTACACTTCTACCATGGCTTGGGATGGGGTCTCGGTCGAAGTGCTGGGGCGGCTGGAGCGGTATCGGTTTCAGCCGAAAAAGTCGCATGCAGCGGCAATTCGGGGTGAACGGCTCTCGCCCCGTAAGGGCATCTCTATCGAGTTCGCGGACTACCGCCACTACACGCCCGGCGACGACCTGCGCCACCTGGACTGGAACATCCTCGCGCGTTTAGACCGCGCCTACCTGCGCACCTATCAGGACGAACAGGAGCTGCCTATCTACCTACTGCTGGACTGCTCGGCGTCGATGGCGTTTGGCGAGCCGACGAAGTTCGACGCAGCGCGTTCGCTGGCGGCGTGTCTGGGCTATGTCGGGCTGATTGCGGGCGACGCAGTATATCCCGTCGCGCTCCATCACCAGCCTGCGGAGACGCGCCCCTTGCGCGGCAGGGTCGCTTTCACGCGCCTGCTGGAGTGGCTGCGCACGCGCCAGCCCGACGGCAGGCATCTAACGGCAAGTATTCAGCGGTTCGCCCACTCGAACCTGCCGACGGGAATGGCGATTCTGCTCACGGACGGGCTGGACGAGCAGTTCCCCGATGCCCTGCGCGCACTCGGCAGCCGACGCCACGAGGTCGTTGTGCTGCACATCCTCTCGGAAGTGGAGTTAGACCCTGATCTGGAAGGCGATTTGAAACTCATCGATGCCGAGACAGGCGAGGAGCTGGACATCACGGCGACGGGCGGCGTGCTGCAGGAGTATCAGCGCAGGCTCAAAGCGCATAACGAAGCGATTCAAGACGCCTGCCGCCGCATCGGCGCGACCTATGTCTCGCTGCGCAACGACCGCGCCCCGCAGGATGTGATTATTCGCGAGCTGTACCCGCAGGGCGTGGTGAGTCAGTAGCGAGTACGGTGTGCAACGCCCGTTCCAGCGTGCCGAAGTCGCGTGCGCCAACCCACCAGAAACGGAGGTTGCCCTGTGCATCAATCAACACGGTTTGGGGCACGCCGTGCAGGTGGAAGGCGTCGGTGATGCGCGAATTGCCCATCGCCTGCGGGTAGCGCACGCCCTTCTCCGTGCAGAACTTGCGCAGCCCTTGCTCCCCTTCAGGCTCGTCGAACGCCACGCCCACCACCAGCACGCGCTCGCCATACTGCTCGTGAAAGCGGATGAATTCGGGCAGTTCGTGCTGGCACTCGCCGCACCATGTGCCCCAGAAGTTAATCAGCAGGGGCTTGGGCGGCTTGCGCAGCGCGATGGTTTCGCCGTCGAGGGTGCGCAGGGTCAGATTGGGAGCGGGAATTGTGCGTTTGGGATGGCGAGGCTGCGGCGTAAGCGCCTCAAACTCGCGTTGCGCCTTTGTCCACCACTCCAGCCACTGTTTGCGCACCTGAGCGCGTTTTTCGGGCGGGTCGGTATAGCGGGCGTAGAAGGGCTGCCCAGTGATGGCTCGCAGTGCGCCCATCGCCATGTGCTGGGTCTGGTCGTTGGGGTCGTCGCGTAGGATTTGGATGAGCGTCGGGACGGCGCGACGCTCCCGCATGGCTTGCAGCGTGGTAATCGCGGTCTGGCGCACGAGGGTATCGTGATCCTTCAGGCAGTCGATGAGCAGCGCAGCGGCGTCATCGCGCGGCAGTCGGTTCGCCGTCTCCACGACGCGCACGCGCACGGGTGAGGCGTAATCGTACAGCGCGTCGCGGAACAAGGCGCGCGCCTCAGGCAAGTCGAGACGGGCGACGCCGTCCACCGCCGCCGTGCGCACGCTCACCTGCGTCTCCAGCGAGAGATACTCTCGGAGTCGGAGCAGCTGCTGCTCTGGGGGCAAGCTCGTGATTGCCTCGATCTCCGCCTGCGCATGTGCTTCCTCCGCATGCAGACGCTCATGCGCGTCCTCAGGCGACTGGTAGAGCAGGCGTACGACTGCAGCCGCCCCAATCAACAGGGCGGCGGCAATCCAGAAGATGCGTGTTTTCATACGCCGGTCGTATTGTACCTCTCGCACAGAGAATGGAATGGGGGAAAGTAATACCAACTGGGTTTTCAAGTGCGTCGTCGGCGG
>CAYYCA010000383.1:0-2056 GCA_964470265.1 uncultured Fimbriimonadales bacterium
TGTCATAGCTCTTGCTCATCACGCCACTCTGAGCGCAGCTCACGAAGGTATGCCTCTACTTCCTCAGGCGTTGGGGACCCATGCCCGCGCGCGTTGCTGCGCGTGGATTTCCTCCAGAAACTCCCAAAGGTTTTGAGAAGTCTCGTTTTGCGCTTCCACCTGCACCTTCACGCGCCCGCGAATGGGCAACGGCGTATCCAGCACAATCGTCGCGCCGTCTTCCGTTGCGCCAGTAGCTTCGTAGACCTTGCGGCTCATGATCAGTATAGCTTCCCTCGCTACTTTCGCAAACGCCGCAGGAGCGCGTCCTTGTAGTTTTTCAGCAGAAAGATCGACGCCCGCAGCGCCAAGCCCAACGGCACCAACGGACGCAGCAATACAAAAGTCCGTTGTGCATAGTGCTTCTTGTAGAACAGATACATACTTTTATGAAAGGTGACAATCATCTTGTTCGCCACCAGGTCGGTGCTGCGTCCAATCGCGTGCTTGATTTTCGGTTCAGGGTAGTAAATCACCTTGTATCCCGCCTGCCACGCGCGATAGCACAGGTCGGTGTCCTCGCAATACATGAAAAACTGCTCGTCGAACCCGCCGAGTTGTTCGAACACCTCGCGTCGAATGAAGAGCGCCGCGCCTGAGACCCAGTCCACCTCACGGATGGAGTTGTGATCCCAGTCGGTCATGAGGTATTCGCGTGTGTAAGGGTTGTTGGGGAACAGTTTGCCCAGCGGCGTGTTGCGGAACAGCGCGGCGGCGGGGTTCGGGAACCGTCGGCAGGAGTATTGCAGGCTGCCGTCGGGGTTTAGGATTTTGGGTCCGATAATCGCGACTTCGGGGTGTTGCTCGGCGTAGGCGACCAGCGCGTCGAGTGCGCCGGGCAGCACCTCCGTGTCGGGGTTTAGGATGAGCAAATACTTGCCCCGCGCGGCGCGCGCAGCGAGGTTATGTCCCTTCGAGAAGCCCAAATTTTGCTCGCTCACGATGAGTTTCACTTCGGGAAACTCTTTTTCCAGCATCTGCACGCTGCCGTCGCTGGAGGCGTTGTCCAGCACGAGGATTTCATATTCGAAGCGGGGGGGATGCGCGAGAATGGAACGCAGCGCGGCGCGCAGCGGCTCGCGCGCGTTCCAGTTCACAATCTGTACCGTGAGCAGCACTTCAGGCATCCAGAGGAAGGATACCTGAGGTTATCGGTTTAACTTCAATATCGCCACGATGACAAACACCTCAGCATCGGCGTCCCAAAGGGTCACGCTTGGGGTGTAGGTTCCTGTCTGGGTCGCTGCGCACAGCGCGAGCGGTTTGCCCCTCCCGCCGCCTTTAGAGGCGTCTCTGTCGTCGCGCTGGAGCGTCATTTGCAACGAGCGCACGCGCGAGTCGCCCACGGCTGCCCAGAGGTAATTGGCGGAATCCAGCGTCAGGCTGCCGAACTCGACGGCGCGCCCCACAGGTACGAATCCGCCCACCATACAGACGCCGTGCGACGGTAGCTCAACGCTTAGCCCTCGCTCCTCCAGCAGCGCGAACAGTTGCTGAATCTGTTTCAGGGCGTCGCTCCAGTGAAAGTGGGCAGTTTTCCAGTCGCCCTGTTCAGGCAGCAGCAACGCCGAGCAGCGCGTCGCGCCCCGCGCCTTGTTCACCGTGAGGCGCAGGAGGTAGGTTCCCGTCGCCGACGGCGTGAAGCGCAAAAGCGTCTCGCGCGGGGAGTTGTCGCTGCGGGCAATCGCCGTTCCGAGCGGGTCGATAACCGACACACTGAGTTCCGTCGAGTACGAGTCGCTCATCACGAACAGGCGGTAGCGAGTCCCCGCCTCCAGTCGACGCGAAAACGAAACCGTCTGCCCTGCCTCGACCGAAACCATCCAGAAGCAGCAGTTTTCGTTCAGAGCGAAGCTGGGGCGATGCGCGGCAAAACACGGCGCGACGCCCATCCCCGAAAACGCGAGCAGCAGCCCCCACAAAATTATCATCCCTGATATAAACCGACGCCGTACATAGCGTCTCATAGCAACCTCCTCAGTCAGCGCGCGCTGACTGAGGGGTATTATGGGTATCT
>CAYYCA010000384.1:0-2041 GCA_964470265.1 uncultured Fimbriimonadales bacterium
GGGGGTGAGGGCAAAATAAAGGGCGCACGCCGCGTTGTTGAACCGAAGCCTTGTACCCTTGTCAGGACAGGGGGTGAGGGCTGCAGTTTGTTTTATTTGAACCCCCCAATTGGTATAACCCGCGAAGGCGGGGTTCGTGTGCAGGGGTGCAAGTTCACTTGCTTGAAGGATTTTTGAAGCTGCGCTTCCTATGCACGCTCTGAGAGGCTTAGCAGGAATCGTCTTTCTGAGCGCGAATAACTTACTTTGGAGCAAGAACGATGGCTGTGGACACTTTGAGCAAGGCGTTCTGGCGCAGCGTGGAGCAGCACGCCGAGAAGCCCGCGATGCTGGTGAAACGCGAGAAACAGTTTCGCCCGATTACCTACCGCGAGTTGGGCAGGCGCGTGTATGCGTTTGCTCGCGCGTTGCACGAACTGGGCGTGCGCAAGGGCGACCGCGTGGCAATTCTTTCCGAGAACTGCCCCGAATGGGCGATTACCGACTGGGCGACGCTCTGTCTGGGCGGGATTACCGTGCCCATCTACCCCACGCTCACCGCGCCGCAGGTGCTGGAAATCCTCAGCGACTCGGAACCCAAAGTGCTGGTGGTCAGCGACCGGAAGCAATTGCGCAAGGCGTGTGAAGCAATTGAAGGCTCTGGGCTTAGCCCGCAGATGATTGTGATTGACCCCAAAGATGTGAGCGACACGCCCACCTTTGAGCAGATGCTGAATCAGCCCGGCGCGCTGACCGAAAGCGAGCTGCAGGCGATGGTGCAGGCGAGCCAGCCCGACGACATCATCACCTTCATCTATACTTCGGGCACGACGGGCGAACCCAAGGGCGCGATGCTGACCCATCACAACCTGATTACCAATATCGAGGCGGTGCTGGAACTCATCGACTGGCAGCCGACAGATTTGTTCCTATCGTTCCTGCCGCTTTCGCATGTGTTCGAGCGGATGGGCGGGCACTTTTTGCCGATTTACGCGGGGCTGACCATCGCTTACGCCGAGAGCCTGTTTACCCTCGCCAACGATATGCAGGAGGTAAAGCCCACACTGATGCTCGGCGTGCCGCGCTTCTATGCGTCGGTGATGGATCGGATTCTGTCCTCCGTGCGCCAGATGCCCCCGCTCCGCCAGAAACTGTTCTACCGAATGCTGGAGGTGGGCAAAATCTATTCACGGTGCTGGCGCGAGGGCAAGAGTGTTCCGCTGGGCGTGAAACTCCAGCATGCAATTCTGGACAAGCTTGTGGCGTCCAAAATCCGTGAGCGTGTGGGGGGCAGGCTTCGCTACTTTGTGTCGGGCGGCGCAGCCTTGCCCAAAGAGGTGGCTGAATTCTTCCACGCTTTCGGCATCCTGATTCTGGAGGGCTATGGATTAACAGAGACCAGTCCTGTGTTGACAGTGAACCCGCCGAAAGCCCCCCGATTCGGCAGCGTGGGCAAACCCATTCGCGGCGTGGAAATCAAAATCGCCGAAGACGGCGAAATCCTCGCGCGCGGTCCTAACATCATGAAGGGCTACTACAAAAAGCCCGAAGCGACTGCCGCCGCAATTGACCCCGACGGCTGGTTCCACACAGGCGACATCGGCTACATGGACAAAGACGGCTACCTGTACATCACCGACCGCAAGAAGGACATCATCGTGCTGGCGAACGGCAAGAATGTCGCCCCGCAGCCGATTGAGAACCTACTGAAACAGAGCGAGCTGATTCAGGAAGCGGTGGTGTACGGCGACGGCATGAGCGCGCCCGTCGCGCTGATTGTGCCGAACATCGACGCCCTGCGCGACTTCGCCAAACAAGCGGGCATCGAGACAAGCGACCCTGAGGCACTGCTGAACCACGATGCGGTTCAGAAACGGTTCCGCCAGGAGCTGGAGCGCGTGAATCGGGAACTGGCGGACTTCCAGCGCGTGAAAGGTTTCCGCCTGATTGCTAAGCCGTTCACCATCGAAAGCGGCGAGCTGACCCCCACGCTGAAGGTCAAACGGCGCGTGGTGGCGGAGAAGTATGCACACCTGTTGCAGGAGTTAGCCAAGTAGCACGG
>CAYYCA010000385.1:0-2028 GCA_964470265.1 uncultured Fimbriimonadales bacterium
AGGTAGAATCTCCCCGCCATGCAACTGGAATATTTCTATCGCCCGCATCGTTCCAGCGCGCGGATACGAGAGCCAGAGCCGAGCCTGAAGCAGTTAGGCGGCACCTTCTGGGTGTATCTGCCCAACCCGACGCGCATACCGCGCTCAGTCAGCAGCATCATCCTCAACGGGCGCGATGTGGAGTCGATGCGCCCGGGCAGGGGGTTGAACTGGTATCGCCTCACGCATGAGTTGATTCCGCCCCGCACGACGGCGATGCTGATTTTGAACCTTCAGCGCGAGTTGCTGGACGCTGGGCCCATCGAGCTGTTGGTGCGGTTTGGCGACGGAACGCAGGCGCAGGCGAAGCTGACGCCGATTGCTCCCCCCGCTGTGCTGGCGAGCGCGTGGCTGGAGGGGCGCAGGTTGACAGTGGTCGTGCGCAATGACGACCCCGCGCGCCCCATGAGAGCAACGCGATTGCGCGTGGACGGGCGCAGCCTGCGCTTCCGCGCCCTCGCGCCCGACGCGGAGCCGAACGGCGGGCTGAACTTCCTGAGCGCGACGCTCCCCGCTGAGCCTGCGCCCCATCGGAGCCTGCCCCTGCAGGTGGATGTGCAGATTGGCGATCAGGCATGGATGCTCGGCGGCTCTGTGAGACCGCTGCAACGCTTTTTCCCGCTGGGCGCATGGCGCACGCGCGTCTGGGAAGACGACGCCGAACGCGCCGCATGGCGCGAACGCGGGTTCGATACCTTCGTGTTCGACGGGCGCGCAGAGTTGACCGAGACTGAACGGCGCGCCTTCAGCGACATCTGCCCCAACGAGAAGATTAAGGCGCTGCCCTTCTGCGGTTTCCCGCGCCCCGCGACGGCGTTCATCGAGCGCAACCGCCAGAATGCACACATCATTGCGTATATGATCAAAGACGAACCCGACTGGAGCGACCCTGCGCAGTTT
The DNA here is from genome assembly GCA_964470265.1 of uncultured Fimbriimonadales bacterium. Lineage (GTDB taxonomy): Bacteria > Armatimonadota > Fimbriimonadia > Fimbriimonadales > GBS-DC > GBS-DC. Next base: position 940 of record CAYYCA010000385.1, read on the forward strand.
GAGGGGTGGCATCTGCCCGCGCTATGCGAGCGCGTGGCGAAGGTGTTTCGCGACCGCGAGGGGATACCGCCCGTGTACCTGAACCTCGCCCGCTCACGGCGGTTTGGGGAGTTTGCGGAGATTCCTGACATCGCCTGCTACGACGCCTATCGCGTGGGCGCGCCGATGGCGGACGAGACGCCCCCCGACGAGTGGGCAGGTCAGCTCGAACTCGCGGCGACTTATACGGAAGACCTGCGTTTCAACTGCGAGCCGTTGCCGTTCTGGGTCTGGGCGCAGGGCGCGCATACATGGGACGAGCGCGTGTGGATTGACGGCGCACTGGGACGCGCCTGCCCCACGCCTGAAGAGATTCGCGTGCAACTCTGGCTACAGCTCAGTCGCGGCGCGAAGGGCGTGTTATGGTTTATCGGCTTCAACGAGGACGAGTTTCGCCGCTACTATAGGGAGGCGAAGAATATCCCTGCGCTACGCGCCCTGCCTGAAGCGGAACGCGCTCCGCTGGTGGAGCAGCTCGTGCAGCACGGACGCGAGGCGTTCGAGGAACAGACGCGCCTGAACCGATTCCTGCAGCTCCTGCGCGAGGAACTGCTGCGCATGGACTGGCGTCCGAACGGCGCGCGTGTGCTGAGCGCGACGAACCCACGCAAGCTGGACGCCGCGATGTTAGTCGGCGAACGCGCGGCGGCAATCTGGCTGACCAACTTCGATTACGAGATTCACCCTCAGGGCTACCGCTTCCGCGAGCAGCGCGGGATTGAAATCGAGGTGCAACTGCCGCGCTGGCTGCGCCCCAAGACCGCGACGCTGCTGACGCCTGACGGCGACTCCCGACCGCTCGCGCCGGAGACGGGTAAGCCGACCGTTCGGCTCAGTATCGAATCGCTGCCGCTGCAGGTAAGCGTCGTCTGGCTGCGGTGAACGCTCCTGGTACGACGGCGGGGACGCCGTCGTACCAAGTGCGCTTCCTGTCATTCCGAGCGGAGCGGGGAATCTCGCCCACTCACAACCAATAGGTAGCAACTTGGGTTATAATACCAAGCGAGGTTTCAGATGTCGTGAGTCGTCGGCGGGGACGCCGACGCTACG
>CAYYCA010000386.1:0-2021 GCA_964470265.1 uncultured Fimbriimonadales bacterium
CCGCAGGCGCATCGTCGCGAGCAAAGGCAGTGATTGTGCCGCTGTTGTCTTCCAGAGCAATGTGGCGTCCTGCGAGCGTCCGCACGCGCACGCCCGCAGGAGAAGGCAAATCCGCAGGTAGAACAGGTTTATCGAGAAAATCGGCTGTCCACAATGCGCGATGTGGGAGCACGGAATCGGATTCGGGCAGCTGCACGCTGGGATCCATCAGTTGCTCCGGCGGCGGGAACGCCTCGCGCATCGCTTCAGCGAAGCGTCGCTGCTGCAGAGGCGTCAGAGTCTCGCTGGTGAGCCATGTGTCGGAGGCGAGGACGCGCTCCAGGACGGGCTTGGGCAACGCCGCCAGAAAGCGCAGCGCAGGCAGCCCGCGCTCCATCGGCTCCCACTCGAACCGCGTCAGCGGCGGATCGTAAAACTCGGCGCGGGGACGGCTCAGATACCGCGCCTGCGCCTCAGTGAGCCTGCCCGCCCGCTCGATATAGTCGCGCCAATCCAGATAGCCCTGCTGAGCGTACTTTTGCTCCAGTGGGCGCAGCCAGTCCTCCGGCAGCTCGTGGCGGCGCAGGCTCCAGAAGTCCTTCGTGCGCGCCAGCAGATAGCCCGACTCGTCGAACCGCAGCCACAGCCGCTCCGACAGCGCGCGCAGCGTCGCCAGCGGCTCATTTTGCAGCCGAGGAACACTTGCGTAGACGCCTGCGGTGCGGTAAGCGTCGGCGACGACGGGCAGACGGCAAGTGAACGCCAGCCATTCCAGCGCGTCGGCGCAGGTGATTTTGCCCCAGGCAACATTGGGCGACAGTCGCAGCGCGTTCCAGCGGTACACAGGGAAAGTCAGCTCGGGATTTTCAGGGCTGAGCTGACGCAACGCTTTCGGTAGACGCTTGCTCCACTGCTCAGGGGGCGTCGCCCACTCGCGCCACGGACGCAGATACGGATGCTCCGCATGCGCCAGCGTCGGCAACTCAAGGCTGGTTTGATCGGTTTGTAGCCGCGCGCCCCAGCAATAGAGGGCGCACTCGATCCGACTCTCGTGGGGCGACAGGCGCAGCCATAGGCCGCACAGTTCGGGATTGTACGGTACGGGAATCTGCAGGTAGGTCTCTTCCTCCTCGCCCGACTCGTTGGGACGACGCACGAGAACAGGCTCTGTATCGCGCATGTGGTCGGGGAACAGCGCGTCGCTGGGAAGTCTATAAACGCCCTGCGCCGGGCGCGAGCTGAAGCCCACGACCTCCCCACGCGTCAGGGCGTTGACCCCACTTTCAGGCAGCGCCGCCAGACAGCGCGTCAGCGTATACCCGCTGTGATAGGCGTAGTGCGTCCGGCCGTCGCCTAAATCGTCCTCGCGCGGCATCAGCGTCGTCAGCAGATTCACTCGAAGCCCTTGCTCCGCAGTAAGCGTTCCTTTCTCGAGGAGGTCGAACAGTCGGCTTAGCTCGCGACGCGCCTCATCGAGCGGAAGTTTCGCGACTTCGCGGGCGATTTGGACGGCGCAGCGAAGCTGTTTGCGCTTGAACTCCTGCTCGGCTCGGGCGAGCCGCTCCTCTTGCAGACGCGTCTCGTCGGGCACATAAAGCGTATAGCCGCCCTCCTCGCGCGTGCGCCACGCATAGCGGAGCGTGTTGGCGAGTTGCGTCAGAATCTCGTGCGCGGGACGGTTTTCCACGAAAATGGCGACTTTCTCATGCTGAATCGCGTCCTGACAGCGCAGGGTGACGCCCGTTTGCTGGCTGATGTGGCGCAGGGCATCCCGCAACGATTCCAGTTTGAGCCACACGCGGATGGGCTGCTGCAGTTTCGGCTCCCTCCTCAGGTCTACTTCCTGCGCCAATGCACAGCCCAGCAGCCCACTCAAAATCATTCCAAGCGTCCACCGACACGCCATGTTCACTCCCCCCAATCTACTTTGCTAAGCAAGGCGAGAGTCCTGCTAATAAGTCCTTCCCGCGAGAAATGCTCCCAAAACACGACGGGAAGGAGTTGAGACTCCTCGCTTCGCTCGAAATGACAAAGATTGTCAT
>CAYYCA010000387.1:0-1994 GCA_964470265.1 uncultured Fimbriimonadales bacterium
ATACCACCGTCAGCATCTGCGCCGATACGGGACTGGTCGCCACCGACTACTGCCCCGAAGTCGTGCGCAAACGCTTCGAGAAAGGCAAGGAGCCGAAACAACGCTGCAACCGACACGGCGTCCGAGTACGATGATTGAGCGTCCGAAACGGTATCTGGGTATCCGTCGTGAGGAGAAGCGCGTCATCACAGGGCGCGAGTACGGCATGCTGCTCGCCGTTCTGGTCGTGCTGAGCCTGCTCACGGCGCGCCTGTGGTATCTGCAAATTCTCAACGGCGAGGAGCTGGCGGCGCGCGCGGAGCTGGTGCGCACCCGCCTGCTGCGCGTTCCGCCCCCCCGCGGGCTGATTGTCGACCGCAACGGGCGCGTACTGGCGACCAATCGCGCTCAGATTATCGTGAGCGTCATCCCCGATATGTTGCGGCGCAACCCCGAACGCATCCCGCTCGTGGCACAGCGCCTCGGCATGCAGCCCGACGAACTACGCGAACTCATCGAAAACCCGAAAATCAACCCCTACACGCCGCTGGCGGTGCAAAAGGGCGTGGCGTTCGAGCAAGCCGTCGACCTGCTGGAGAGCCAGTATAACCTGCCGGAGGTGGAAGTCTCGCTGCAGGCGATGCGCCGCTACCCGCACGGCAAACTGTTCGCGCACCTGCTGGGCTATGTGGGGCAGATTTCGCAGGAGGAGTTGAAAGAGTACTCGGCGCGTCCGGAGGAGGCAAGTGACTGGCTCAGCATGCGCCTCTACGACGGAACCGATTTCGTCGGCAAGAACGGTATCGAACGCGCGTATGAGCCGTACCTGCACGGCAAACCGGGCGGCGAGCAGGTGGAAGTCACCCCGCTGGGCAAGCGCGTGCGCACCCTCCAGGAGTTCGAGCCGACGCCGGGCAATCGCGTCGTGCTGAGCGTTGACCTGCGCCTGCAGCAGAAAGCGTTCGAACTGCTCCAGGGGCATATCGGCGCGCTTGTGGCGTTAGACCCGCGCACGGGCGAGGTGCTGGCGATGGTCAGCCAGCCGTCGTTTGACCCGAACCTGTTCGTGCCGCGCATTCCCAATCACATCTGGCGTCCGCTCATCAACGACCCGCGCGCCCCGCTGAACAATCGCGCCATCCAATCTGCCTACGCGCCCGGTTCGATTTTCAAGCCCATCGTCGCGCTGGAAGGTCTCAAGCGCGGGCTGATTACGACGCAGACGGGCGTGACCTGCACTGGGAGCTATCGGGCAGGGGCGCGCACCTTCCGGTGCTGGCGCAGGCACGGCTATGTGGACTTCTACAACTCCATCGCGCTCTCGTGCGATGTATTTTACTATCAGCTGGCGCAGAAGTTGGGTCCCGACAACCTCGCGCAACTCTCGCGGGCGTTCGGGCTGGGCGAGCGCACAGGCATCGACCTGCCTCACGAGCGCCGAGGGCTGGTTCCCGACACGCAGTGGAAACGCGAGGTTCTCAAGCAGCCCTGGTACGGCGGCGAGACGCTCAACTACGGCATCGGACAGGGCTACCTGACGATTACGCCGTTGCAGGGCGCGGTGATGACGATGGGCATCGCCAATCGCGGCGTGATGTACCGCCCTCATTTGGTGAAGGAAATCCGCACGCCCGATGGGCAACTGTTGGAGACCATCGAACCCGAAGTGATTCGCCGCTACGAGGCGTCGCCGCAGCACTGGGACGCCGTGATTGAGGGCATGGTGCGCGTGGTGGAGCGGGGCACGGCGGGCGCGGCGCGCGTGCCCGGCGTCCGCGTGGCGGGCAAAACTGGCTCCGCCGAGTTCCGCAAGGGGGGCAAGACGCACGCATGGTTCATCGCCTTCGCCCCCGCCGAGAACCCGCGCGTGGCCATCTGCGTGATGGCGGAGGAAGCGGGCGGCGGCGGCGCCATCGCCGCGCCCATCGCCGGACAGTGGCTACGCTACTTCTTTGAACTGGGGTATTGAGCAGTGAAAAGGCGTGTTTCGGTTTTGAGGGGGCAAGATTCCTTGT
>CAYYCA010000388.1:0-1988 GCA_964470265.1 uncultured Fimbriimonadales bacterium
TCGGTATAATCCCTGTTGTGGTTGTGGAGCGTTCGGAGCGGGACATTCGCCGGGCGAAGCGGTTGGGCAAGTTGGGCTATGCGCTGGCGCGCGGGCTGGGGCGCACGGTGCGCCTCTATGTGGAGGGCTGGGAGCCGATTGAGCAGCATCTGCGCGAGGGCACGGGCGCGGTAATGGTCTCCTGGCACGGGCGCACGCTCATTCCCGCAAACTTTATGCGAGGGCGCGGCGTGCTGGCGATGATTTCACTCTCCCGCGACGGCGACATCCAGAACGAGATTTTCACGCGGTTTGGCTTCCGCACGTTGCGCGGCTCTACCAGTCGGGGCGGGGTGCGGGCGGCGTTGGAAGCGGCGCGCGAGGTGAAAAAAGGCGCGGTGTTAGCCTTCACGCCCGACGGCCCGCGCGGTCCTAGCGGCAAGTTCCAGCCCGGCGCGCTGCTGATTGCGCAAAAAGCCGGCGCGCCTATCTATCCAGCGGGCATCGGCGCGTATCCACGCATCCTGCTGCCCACATGGGACAAGTATCTCATTCCCTTGCCCTTTGCACGCGCAGCGTTCCTGATTGGGCAGCCCGTGTGGGTTCCAGAAGACGCCGATAAGGACGACTTCGCCCGCCTCGCCGAGCAACTGGAGCATACGATTAATGAACTGGAGGCGCGTGCGGAAGCAATTGCGCGGGGGGCAAAGCCGTGACGCGCCTCGCTTACAACCTCTTTTTGCTGGTCACTGCGCCGCTGTGGCTGGTGTATGTGGCGGCGCGCATGCTGGGCGGCTCTTGGCGCGACCGCTGGCAGGAGCGGTTCGGCTTTGTGCCTGTGCCGCCGCCTGCGGACAAGCCGCGGATTTGGGTTCACTGCGTGTCGGTGGGCGAGACGCTTGCCGCGCAACCCGTCGTCAAGCTGCTGCGCCAAACGCTCCCCGATTACGAAATCGTGTTCAGCACCACCACGCCCACGGGACAGCAAACCGCGCAAAGCTCGCTGCGCGACTTCGTGGATTATTTTATCTACTTCCCGCTCGATTTGCCTTTTGCTGTGCGGCGCGTGTTGAGGCGTGTGCAGCCGCGTATGCTGATTCTGTTTGAGACCGAGCTGTGGCTGAACTTGCTGACCGAGCAGAAGCGTCGCGGGGGGCGCGTGCTGGTGCTGAACGGGCGGATTAGCGACCGCACAGCGCAACGCGCGCCCAAGTCGCGTCCGATTTATCACCACATGTTGCGCTGCGTGGATTTCATCTGCGCGCAGTCGCCGACGGACGCCGCGCGGTTTATTGCGCTGGGCGCGTCGCCGTCGCGGGTGGAGGTGTGCGGCAACACGAAGTTCGATCAGGCGTTGGACGCCTTAGGGCGCAGCGCGGACGAGTGGCGGCGTGAGCTGTCGCTGCCAGAGGGCGCGCCGGTGATCGTGGTGGGTAGCACGCGCGCCCCCGAAGAGGAGCAACTCATCGCCGACGCCTACCAGCAGGTATTGCGCTCGCTGCCTGAAACCTGCCTTGTGCTTGCCCCGCGCCATCTGGAACGTGTGGACGAGGTGGAGCGGCTGCTGCAGTCGCGCAGCTGGCGCACGCATCGGCGCAGCCAGTTGCCCCTGCCCAGCGGTCAGCACGCGCAGGTGGTGATTCTGGACACCTTCGGCGAGCTGGCGAGTCTCTATTCGGTGGCGGATGTGACCATCGTGGGCGGGGCATTCGCGCCCTTAGGCGGGCAGAACCTGTTTCAGCCCCTCGCGCACGGCAAGCCCGTGTTTTTCGGACCACACACGCACAACTTCCGCGATATTGCGCAACTGGCGAAAGCGGCGGGCGTCGGCTTCGAAGTGCAAACCGCCGCCGAATTAGCCGAGGGCGTCCTGCGCCTGCTGCACGACCCCAAACTGCGCGAGCAAATCGCCCAGCAAGCCTCAGAGCTGATTAAAAAGCACCAGGGCGCATCGCAACGGTGCGTGGAGCAGGTGCGGCGATGGCTTGAGGGGCGTTGAGGGAGATTCC
>CAYYCA010000389.1:0-1986 GCA_964470265.1 uncultured Fimbriimonadales bacterium
AGCGGGGGGAACCTTACGGAGGGGGGCGAAGCGAGGTGAAATCGTCCCCCGAAATGCGAGTAGGCTTTTGGTACGACGGCGTCCTCGCCGTTGACTTACCGAGCATGCCTCCTGACGACGAGTATAACAACTCCCTGATTGGCGCATGGATTGGGGACTCGATTGGCGTACATCATCAAGTCGCCTGTGAAATCAGGTACAATCTAAGCGGTGGTTCATTATGGATAAGCGCGTTCAGGAGATTGTGTTGCGCGATTCGTCCACGCCCGCGATTCCGAATCTGGAGATGGGCGGCAATGTGCTGGTGACGCGCCTCGACGAAATTGTGAACTGGGCGCGACGCAACAGCATCTTCCCCCTGACTTTTGGCTTGGCGTGCTGCGCGATCGAGATGATGTCCACTGCGGCGGCGCGTTTTGACCTCGCGCGGTTCGGGATGGAGGTGTTCCGCGCCTCGCCACGACAAGCCGACCTGATGATTGTAGCAGGACGGGTGAGCAAGAAGATGGCGCCCGTGCTGCGACAGATTTACGACCAGATGCCCGCGCCCAAGTGGGTGGTGTCGATGGGCGCGTGCGCCTCGTGCGGTGGAATCTTCAATAACTACGCGATTGTGCAGGGCGTGGATCAGATTGTGCCGGTGGATGTGTATGTGCCGGGTTGTCCGCCCTCGCCCGATGCGCTGATTTACGCGCTAATCAAACTCCAGCAGAAAATCCGCACGCAGCGGCTGGGTATGCTGCTGGAACTCAAACCGCGCACGGAGACGCCTGCGATTGAGCAGGGCGATGGGGTTCAAGCGATTCCTGCGAAGCAATGATTAGCGGCGACGACTGGATGGCGCAAGCGAAGCGCGATTTGGAAGGCGCAAAGTGGGCAATCCAAGAAGGCTACTACGAATTATATTCCAACCCGCTATCCAGACAGCGAGAACGGAGGCGCGCCCTATGAAAACTATCAACAAGCCGACGCCGAGGCTGCCCTCGATTGTGCGCAAAGAATCGTACGGGCCTGTGACGATTTACTGGCTCGATAGAGAGGCGGCGAAACAGCAGGCGAAACGCGCCGCCGAGCAACTCCTGCAGGCGCGCCCTGAAGTCATCGCCGTGTACCTGTTCGGCTCGCTCGCCAAAAACAAGGCGGGGCCGCGCAGCGATGTCGATATTCTGGTGGTGCTGCGCGAAAGCGACATCCCCATTTGGTTCAAACGGCTTGCTGTCTATGCTGAATACTTCGATGAAGTGGTGGAGCTGCCGACAGAACTATTCTGCTTCACGCTGGATGAGCTGCCGCGTAAGGCAGTTGCTCGCCACGCGCTCCAGTACGCTGAGCTTTTAGCAGGAACCGACATTCGAGCAGAGGTGAACCAACCATGAATATCATTCGCGATGTTCTCAAGCCCATTAGCAAGGGTATGAAAATCACGATGCGCCATTTCCTGGAGCCGAAGGATACCGTCTCGTATCCGGAGCAGCGCAAGGAACAGTTCCCGCGCACCCGCTGGCGGCATGTGCTGCTGCGCTACGAGAACGGCTTGGAACGGTGCATCGGTTGCTCGCTGTGTGCAGGGGCGTGTCCTGTGCGCTGTATCTATGTGGAAGCCGCCGAGAACACTGACGAAGAGCGCTACTCGCCCGGCGAGCGGTACGCGAAACGGTACGAGATAAACCTACTGCGCTGTATCTACTGCGGCTACTGTCAGGACGCCTGCCCGACGGGCGCGATTGTGCTGCGCGAGGACTACGAGCTCGCCGACTACACGCGCGAGTCGTTCATCGCCACGAAAGAGATGCTGCTGGAGCCGCTGCCCGTGCGCGACGAGGTGGCGGAATCTGTGAAATAGATTAGCGCGGCGGTGTAAGCACCGCCGCGCTGGCTCCTATGCAGCAGGGGGGTAGCGAGCCGAACCCCACGAGTTCAGCCTTTCAACATATACCAACTGAGGTTTCAAGTAGTCCAAATCGTCGGCGGGACGCCGACGCTACG
>CAYYCA010000390.1:0-1978 GCA_964470265.1 uncultured Fimbriimonadales bacterium
CTACGAACTCGAACAGTTCGAAGACGCGCTGCGGCGCACGCGCTACACTGATGAACCGCTGGAGTTTGAGGACGCCCCGCGCTATCTATTCCTGCGCGACCCGAAGATGACGGAGGCGATGCAGGTGGAAGGCGAGACTGTGCGCGTCGCGCTGGAGCAGCTCTACCCTAATATTGACCTGGCAGAGACGCTTTCCAACTTGCTGGGCAAGCCGATTCAGCGTATCGAGCCTGACCCCGACGACCCGACGCGCCCTGCCAAAGTCGTCTTCGCCGACGGCTCCGAAGCTGATTTGCAAAACCCCGATTGGAAACTGATTAAGCCGCTGATATGGTGGTAAGGTATGACGACTGTCGCTGCAAGTGAGCTAACGGAGGCGTTGCAAGCAGGCGAAAGCGAGACCTGCGAGTTTCGCAGCAGCTTCGGGGACGAGGCGCTGCGCACACTCTGCGCCTTCGCCAACACGCGCGGCGGGACCCTGTGGGTGGGCGTTCGCGACGACGGCGTCGTTGCAGGCGTCGTGCTGGGCAAAGAGACCCTGCGCGACTGGGCGAACCAGATACGACAGACGCTGGGCGTCAACGCCACACTGGACGCGCTGGAGGTGGACGGCAAAACCGTCGTAAGGATTGCCGTCGCTGAGAGCAACGCCAAGCCCGTTCGGTTCAAAGGGCGCAGCTGGAAACGCGCGGGCAGTACCGACCAGCACGCCAGCGACGAGGACGAGACGCGCTGGGTGCTGGAGCGCGTCGGGCAAACGTGGGACGCCCTGCCCGAACCCCGCGCTCGCTGGGAAGACCTCTCGCCCGAACAGATGGCGCGGTTCCGACGCCTCTGCAATCAGCAAGGGCGACGCCTCATACCTGATAGTGAGGACGACGCGACCGTGCTGCGCAAGTTGGGTCTAATCACGCCCGACGGGCAGATTACTCGCGCTGCCGTGCTGCTGTTTGGGCAGGAACCGCAGCGGTTCTACCACACTGCCCTCGTGCGCATCGGGCGGTTTCAGGATGAGCGGCTAATCCATGTGCTGGACGATTACCCTGTTTATGGTACGCTATGGGATCAGGTGGAGGGCGCGATGGCGTACCTGCGCCAGCATATGCAGATGCGCTACGGACCGACGCCCGAACCTGCGCGACAGGTTGTCTGGGAGTACCCACTGGAAGCCCTGCGCGAAGCGATTATCAACGCCGTCTGCCATCGGGACTACCTGATTCATTCGCAGACCCAGATTCGCTGGTTTCCCGACTCGCTGGTGATTGTGAACCCTGGCGAGCTAATGCCGCCCCTGACGCTGGAGTCGCTAAAGCAGACGCATCCGTCGCGCCTGCGCAACCCCCTCATCGCCGAGATGTTCTACTATGCGGGCTGGATTGAGCAATGGGGCAGCGGGATTCACAAGATTCTGACCGAATGTGCGCAGGCAGGGCTGCCCGAACCCCAATTCCGATGCGATGGATGGCTGTGGCTGACCTTCCGCAAGGATATCTTCACAGAGGAGTACCTCCAGTCGCTGGGGCTGAACGAAAGGCAGATACGAGCAGTGGCGTGGGCGAAGGAAAAGGGCGGGATTACGAATGCGGAGTATCAGAGCCTTGCTTCTGTATCGGCGCGTACCGCCTCGCGGGAACTGGCGGTGCTTGTGCAGCGGGGTGTTTTAGAGCAAGTTGGTAAGACAGGGCGCGGCACTCGATATGTCATAAAGACGCCAAAGACGCCATAAACGCGCCATAAACGCGCCAGTGGACACAATATCGCGCCACAATGGTTTGAGAGGGGCAATAAGGGCAACAAATGGGCAAGAATTGGGCAACGGCGAGACGATTGGCGATTAAGGAGCAATCCGTATGAGCAAGATTCTGCTCCAACCGATGGTGGAAGCGATTGAGGAGTCGAGCCTGCCCTCTGCGTGGACGGGGCAGGACTTGGAAACCTTCTCGCACGCCAAAACGCTGCGCGATTACCAGCAAGCCGC
>CAYYCA010000391.1:0-1955 GCA_964470265.1 uncultured Fimbriimonadales bacterium
TGCGCCGTCGGGTAGACTCAGAGGCGGGGAGATACTATGTCGAGGCGACCGTCGGTGCAGCAGGAGTACCAGCGTCAGCTGATGTTGCGCTGGATTACGACCATCACCCAGTGGCTGATGAGTGCAGGCGCGATTCTGTTCGTGCTGGGGCTGGTATATCTGCTGTACGCTGTGCTGTTTGCCGGGCTGGACTCGCAGCAGTTCACGCCGCAGGATCAGGCGCGGATTCGCGACAACTTGGGGCTGGCGGGCAACGCGCTGCTGCTGGGCGCGGGCTTCATCGTGATTGGGCTGGCGTGGAACTACCTCGAAGAGCCGATGGTGGGCGTGGTGTTGCTGCTGCTGTCGGTGGTGTTCTACTGGGGTGTGCCGTTTTTGATTGGGCAATTCGGCTCGTTGCCCAATCCCGACACTCTGCGCGACTTTGCGCTCTCGCGCATCCGCAACACGGCGTGGGTGCTATTCCCGCCCGGGCTGGTGCTGACCGTGTTCGTGAGCCTGTCGCATGCGATTAAACGCCTGCGCTACGGCTCCAGCTTAGACCAGACGCTCAAGCTCGGCTCAGAAGTAGGGCAGCAGCAGGTGCAGCGGCGGTTTCTGGGCAAGTGCTGGCAGCTGCCCTACTGCCGCGATTATGTGCGCGAGCGATGCCCGATTTATCACGCGCGGCGCACCTGCTGGCGCGAGGGCGTCGGCTGCATGTGCGAGGAGAAGACCATCGCGATGGCGCTCAAGGATGTGCGCATCAGCGACGACCCCGAAAAGAATGTAAAATATATTCCGCACAACACGACGCTGACTAAGTGGGAGCTGAAGCAGCGTTGCAACGAGTGCGTGATTTACAATGAGCATCAGCGGCAGAAGTACCAGTTATTCGCGCCGCTGACGGTGGGCGCAGTGATTGGGATTGCCTACTTCTTCCGCGAGCCGTTGCAGGCACAGGTGTTGAACCTGCTCGGCTTGCTGGATAGCCTGCTGACGCGCTTCACGCTGATGCCGAGCGAGGCGCGCGAGGGCGTGCTGAAAGCCGCCGCGCAGACCAGCGAGGTCGCGTCGCTGGTGCTTTATATCGCGCTGGTGATTGTGGTGCTGAGCTACGCCCTGCGGACGGTAGAGACGGTGATTTTCAAATGGAAATGGTGAACGAAGCGTTGGAACAGGTCGAGCGACTGGCGCAGCTGATGGCGCAGCATGGGGCGTCGCGGCTGGAGTTGAGCGACGGCGCGATGCAGATTACGCTCGAGCGGGCGGCGGGGGCGACGGTCGCCACGCCCCTCGATGAGATGCCCCCGCTCTTCCTGAGCGGCTACGCGCAGCCTGAATCAGCGCACGAAGAGCCTGCAGAGAGCCTCTGGCAACCCCCCGCGCTGCTGGAGGTGCGCTCGGAAGTGGTGGGCTACTGCACGCTCGCGCCCATCGAAATCGGGCATGCTGTCGAACGCGGGCAGACGCTCGCGACCATCGAAGTGCTGGGCATCCCCAACGAGGTCGTTGCGCCGTTGCCCGGCGTGCTGGAGGGCTGGGCGGTCGAGTCGGGGCAGCCCGTGCAGTATGGGCAAACCATCGCCTACCTGCGCCCGCTGAGTGAGGAGTAAATCAAGAATTTTAGGGTGCACTATCGTCGATGGAAACGCAAGCATACCACTCGCTCATTTTGGAAGGGTTGCGCGACCTGCCTGAGGATGCCCTCGCTGAAATTGCGGGGTTCGTGTGGCTGGTGCGCAAGCGGGTGCTACACCCCAAAGCATTTTGAGGACGAACTCTACGCTTTGCAGTTGCGCGCCGAACTGAAACGCATGCATACTCAGGAGCTGGAGCATCTGGAAACGGAGGTCAAGGTTGGCGGATAAGCATTCAAAGCCTGTTTACGCTGCCGATACAGTCGCTCTGTTGTTTCGGTTAGAAGGAAGGCGGCTCGGCGCAGACGCTGCGAATGCGTTTCATACCAGAGGGGG
>CAYYCA010000392.1:0-1954 GCA_964470265.1 uncultured Fimbriimonadales bacterium
CGTAGCGTCGGCGTCCCGCCGACGATTTCTACTTGAACCCGCGATTGGTATAAGGTTCAGAAAGTGGGCAGGAGTGAGTATGCTGTGTGTCCTTGCCAGACGCTCGACACCCTCTGCAGGGAAAACCCGATTGCACGCGAATCCTCAACCTGAGGTGTGCAACGATGCCAAACGGTTTTGTCATGAATCCGCCCGTGAATCGCTTGCAGGGCGCGCTGCCGAAGGTGGGCATTCGTCCCGTGATTGACGGACGCCGACAGGGCGTGCGCGAGAGTATGGAAGCCGCCACGATGCAGATGGCGCAGGCAGCGGCGAAGCTGATTACCGAGAACTTACGCCACGCCTGTGGGCTGCCCGTGGAGTGCGTGATTGCCGATACCTGCATCGGCGGGATTGCCGAAGCCGCCGCATGCGAAGCGAAGTTCGAGCGCGAGGGCGTCGGCGTGAGCCTCACGGTTGCCCGCAGCTGGTGCTACGGCTACGAGGTGATGGACATCCACCCCACGCGCCCGAAAGCCATCTGGGGCTTCAACGGCACGGAACGCCCCGGCGCGGTGTTCTTAGCCGCGGCGATGGCGGCGCACGCCAATAAAAAACTGCCCGCCTTCAGCATCTACGGACGCGATGTGCAGGACGCCGACGACTTCAGCATCCCCCCTGATGTAGCGGAACGCTTGTTGCAATTCGTGCGCTGCGGAATCGCCGTCGCCACGATGCAGGGCAAAACCTACGCCTCGATGGGGAATGTGTCGATGGGCATCGTCGGCTCTCTGGTGGATCAAAACTTCCTGCAACACTACCTCGGCATGCGCACGATGACCATCGACATGGTGGAGTTCGTGCGCCGCATAGAGCGCGGGATTTACGACCCCGACGAGTTCGAACGCGCCTATCAATGGGTGAAAACCTACTGCAAAGAGGGCAAGGACTACAACCCGCCCGACAAGCAGCTCACGCCCGAACAAAAGGAGCGCACCTGGCGACAGAGTATTCAGATGGCGTTGATTGCTCGCGACCTGATGGTCGGCAATCCTAAACTTGCCGAGCTGGGCTACGAAGAAGAGGCGCAGGGCTATAACGCAATCGCAGGCGGCTTTCAGGGGCAACGCCAGTGGACGGATCATTTGCCCAACGGCGACTTCATGGAGGCGATTCTCTGCTCCAGCTTCGACTGGAATGGGATACGACAGCCGTACATCTTAGCCACAGAGAACGATTATCTGAACGGCGTGTGTATGCTATTTGGGCATTTGCTGACGGGCGCGGCGCAGATTTTCGCCGATGTGCGTACCTACTGGTCGCCCGACGCCGTGAGGCGCGTTACGGGCTGGACGCCGACAGGAGTGGCGGAAGGCGGCTTTTTGCACCTGATAAACTCTGGTCCTGCCGCGCTGGACGGCACAGGCGAGCAGACCCTCCCGGACGGAACCCCCACGATGAAAGCATGGTGGGAAGTGTCGCCCGACGAGGTGGAGCGCTGCCTCAAGGCGACCACATGGCACTGCGCAATGCTGGAATACTTCCGCGGTGGGGGCTGGAGTACCCGCTTCCGCACGCGCGGGGGCATGCCCGCCACGATGTTCCGACTGAACATCGTGGACGGCTTGGGACCCGTAATGCAAATCGCCGAGGGCTATACGATTGAGCTGCCTGACGCGGTTCACACTGCGCTGGACGAGCGTACCAACCCCACATGGCCCACCACATGGTTCGTACCACGCACGACGGGGCACGGCGCGTTTCGGGATGTGTATACCGTGATGGCGCACTGGGGCGCGAACCACTGCGTGCTGAGCGCAGGGCATATCGGCGATGCGCTGATAACGCTCTGCTCCATGCTGCGCATTCCCGTGGCGATGCACAACCTGCCCCCCGAGCGCATTTTCCGCCCGCACCAGTGGGGCATGTTCGGCACAGCAGATACCGAAAGCGCGGACTATCGGGCGTGCGCGGC
>CAYYCA010000393.1:0-1953 GCA_964470265.1 uncultured Fimbriimonadales bacterium
CAGGACGCGGCGCACTTGTGTCAGGACGCGGCGCACTTGTGTCAGGACGCGGCGCGTGCTTGCGGGCGATGAACAGCACCTCGCTCAGGTCGGTGTTCTCGCTGAAGTTCCAGCGGTCGGGGTCGTGGCTGACGATGACATACTCCATTTGATAGTCGCGGGCGAGCAGTTCACGCGAGGGTTGCCACGCCACGCCCGACAGCAACGCTTTAGGCAGCACGAACGCCAGTCGCCCGCCTGCCTTGAGGTGTCGGTCGGCGACGGCGATGAACACCGCGCCCAGCCCGGCGGTGATGTGGGCTTCTGCGCCGTGCGCTTTGAGCAGCTCCTGCAGGGCTTTTTGGAGGCGCGTGCGCTCGTGCCCCGACAGCGAGCCGAACAGCAGGTTATCGCCGCAGGTGCGCGTAAACGGCGGGTTCATACACACCAGCTCCAGCGGGGGCAGGCGCAGGGCTTCGGGGGCGCGTTGGGCGTCGGTGGCGCGTTGGGCGGACTGCCCCAGTTCGGGATAGAGCGAGAGTTGGGGCGCGGCGGGGGCGTCGCTGAGCAAATCTAAACTGCCCAGTCGCGCCGCGCCGTTCACCACGCCCAGCGGCATCGTATAGAGGCGCATCCCCTTCACCATCACTTCGGGGATGGGCATCGCGAGGGTGGCGGCGGTGAGGTGCACGGCGGACTGAAGCACATCCAGCCCCCACACGCCCTCCTCCAGCAGTTGGGCGAGCAGGCGTTTGCGGGCGTCGGGGTCGGGCGGCGCGGCGCGGAGGCAGTTGTCCACCATCGCCTGCATCGCCGCCATCAGCAGTGTGCCCGTGCCGCAGGCGAGGTCGGCGAGGCGGAACCGTCCCACGGCGTCGGGGTCGCTCCAGTCCAGCCCCCAGCGTTCGGGCGCGAGCGCGAGGCGCAGCAGCAGCGTCGCGCTGGCGACCGAGGTGTAGTAAGTGCCCAGCGGCTTGGCGATGTCGCCCAGCAGCAGGTGATACACGCGCCCTGCCAAATCGTGGCGCAGCAGCGTGCGCTGGCGTATCAGCTCGCGCACGATGGGCAGGCACTTGTGCAACGCCTCATCCAGCAGGCGGTGGGGCGGGATGTTGAGCAGGATGCGCCGCGCGAGGTCGAACACCGCGTGGTAGTTGATGGTGGTCAGGATGCGTTGCCATTCGTCGAGCAGGGCGTCGTGGGGCGATTGGTGGGCAAAGCAGGCTTGGAGGGTGGGTACGCGCGGCTCGGTGCGGGCGAGTTCCTCGTGGAACAGCAGGGCGTTCATCAGCACGAGGGCGGCGATTTGGCGCACGGCGGTGGTCTGCTCGTTTTTGGCGGGGTCGATTGCGCGGGGGCTGATGCCGAGCGGTGCGGCGAGGCGCGCCTCGTGGACTTGCATCGCGTAGAACGCCCGCGCCAGAATCTCGATGCCTTGCTTGAGCTGCTCGACGGCTTGCTGCACCTCATCTTCGGCGACGAGGAGTTCGTAGGCGTGGCGCAGGGCGTCGGCGAGGGCTTGCAGGTTGCCGGTGCGCCAGTCGGGTTGGTCGGGCAGGGGCGGGCGCAGCAGGGTGAAGCGCAGTGCGGTTGCGCGCAGGGCGTCGGCGAGGGCGTGGGGGCTAAGCGTGCGCAAGTGCGCGGGGTACACCAACGCGAGCGCGAGATGGCACAGCCCCTGCTCGATGCGCTCGGCGGCTTTCTGGTAGGCTCTGGTTTCGGCGTCGGGCTGGTCGTCCACTTCGGCTTCCAGCATCATCGGCAGCCCGCCCAGCGCCAGCAGCACATCGGGCAGCTTGCCGCTTTGGGTGCGCTGCTCGGGGAACGCGATTAGCCCCTCCTGCTCCAGCAGCTGGGCTAACGCGGTATTCAACACTTCCTGACGCGCCTGCATCGGGGGATATTATGGCATGGGGTGGAAATTGTCGGGGAGCAATAGGATAATAGTGCAGGACCGATCCCGTCTACAGAGGC
>CAYYCA010000394.1:0-1945 GCA_964470265.1 uncultured Fimbriimonadales bacterium
AGGTATACTTCCACCCGCGATGGCAATCACCTTGGAGCAGATGCGGCACACGGCGAAGCTGGCGCGGCTGGAGCTGAGCGACGAGCAGCTTGTGGAGCTGATGCGTCACATCAACGCGCTGATGGAACATTTCGAACGCCTGCAGGCGCTGCCGCTGGACGAGGTGGAGCCGACCTCGCACTCGATTCCTGTGTTCAATGCCCTGCGTGAGGATGTTGTAGGCGCGACGCTCCCGCGCGAGCTTGCGCTCGCCAACGCGCCTGAAGCCCGCGACGGGCTGTTTATCGTGCCGCGCATCGTGGAGGAGTAGATGAACGAGCTGCTGACCCTGAGCCTTGCCGAAATCAGCCAGAAGTTGCAGAACCGTGAGGTTTCCGCCGTCGAGCTGACGGAGGCGGTGTTAACGCACATCAGCACGGTGGAGCCGCAGGTGCAGGCGTTCCTGACGCCGACGCCCGAACTCGCGCTGGAGATGGCGCGACAGGCGCAGGCGCGACTCGATTCGGGCGAGCGCAATCCCCTGCTGGGCGTCCCGATTGCGCTCAAAGATAACCTCTGCACGGCGGGCGTGCGCACCACCTGCGCCTCACGCATCCTGCACAACTTCGTCCCGCCTTACGACGCGACGGTCGTGAAACGCCTGCGCGAGCTGGGCGCGGTGTTCGTCGGCAAGCTCAACATGGACGAATTCGCGATGGGGTCGTCCACCGAGTTCTCGGCGTTCCATCCCACACGCAACCCGTGGGATTTGGAGCGCGTGCCGGGCGGTTCGTCGGGCGGCTCGGCGGCGGCGGTCGCCGCGCACATGGCGTATGCCACGCTCGGCTCCGACACAGGCGGCTCCATTCGGCAACCCGCCGCCTTCTGCGGTGTGGTCGGTCTCAAACCCACCTACGGGCGCGTTAGCCGTTACGGACTCGTCGCCTACGCATCTTCGCTGGATCAGATTGGCCCCCTCACCAAGACCGTCGAAGACTGCGCCATCATGCTCAACGCAATTGCGGGCAAAGACCCCCACGACGCGACCAGCGTGGATCTCCACACGCCCGATTTCCGCGACGCGCTTGTAGACGACATCAAGGGCATCCGGCTGGGCGTTCCGAAAGAGTTTTTTGCGCAGGGCGTACAACCCGAAATCGCCGAGACCGTGCGCAAGGCAATTGGACTGCTGGAATCAGTCGGCGCGGAGGTGCAGGAGGTCTCGCTGCCGATGGCGGAGCAGTCGCTGGCGATTTATTATATCCTTGCGCCTGCCGAGTGTTCCTCGAACCTCGCGCGTTACGATGGCGTGCGCTACGGCTTGCGCGTGGGCGCGGAAAAAGGGCACATCGGCATGATGGAAGCCACCCGCGCCGCGGGCTTCGGCAAAGAGGTCATCCAGCGCATCATCATCGGAACCTACGCCCTCTCGTCGGGCTACTACGACGCCTTCTACCTCAAAGCGCAGAAGGGGCGCACGCTGCTGCGTCAACAGTTCGACGCAGTGTTCCGTCAGGTGGATGCGCTTGTGTGCCCTACCACGCCCACGCCCGCGTTCAAGCTCGGCGAGCTGGTAGACGACCCGCTGGCGATGAAGCTCGCCGATGTGCTGACCATCCCCGTGAACCTCGCGGGCTTGCCCGGACTGAGCGTCCCCTGTGGCTTTGTGAACGACCTGCCCGTCGGGTTGCAGATTATCGGCAAACCGTTCGACGAGATGACCGTGCTGCGCGTGGGCTACGCCTGGGAGCAACTCGCCTGCCTGCGGGATGAGTTGCGATGGCCGCGAGGACTAAACGGGGTAGGAGCCTGAGTAATAATGAACCTGTCATTCCGAGCGGCGCGAGGAATCTCGCTTACAACCAACAGATAGCAGCTGGGGGTTGTAACTGAGGTTTCAATTAGTACAAATCGTCGGCGAGACGCCGACGCTACGAACGCGCTTCGCGTAGCGTCGGCGTCCCGC
>CAYYCA010000395.1:0-1929 GCA_964470265.1 uncultured Fimbriimonadales bacterium
CGGGCGCGGCAGCCAGCGGGATGGAGGTCTCGATGTTCTTCACCTTCTGGGGGCTAACGGCGTTGCGCCAGAAACGCGAGTCGCGCGGCAAAACGCTGTTCCAGAAGCTGATGGGCTGGATGACGCCTGTGGGCACGCGCGGGCTGGGCGTGTCGAAGATGAACTTCGGCGGAATCGGCGCGAAAATGCTCCGCGCGATGATGCGCCAGCAGGGCGTTCCCCAGCTGGAAGAGATGGCGCAAATGGCGCGCGACCTTGGCGTGCGCATCGTCGCCTGCCAGATGTCGATGGATGTGATGGGCATCCATAAAGACGAGCTGATCGACGGCATCGAAGTCGGCGGCGTGGCGACCTTCCTTGGCGACGCAACGAAGTCGAAAGCGACGCTGTTCATCTAAAACTCTCCCTCTGCCCCTTACTCGCGGGGACGCCGACGCCACGAACGGAGTCCATCGCGTCGGCGTCCCCGCTGACGAATTTGGCTATCTGCTCTGCTTTAACCCAGCCTCCATAAGCAGGGAGCAACCCTAAATGGTCGAATCCGTCAGTTGTGGAACCCAAGGAACCCCAGCGCGTGGATCTTGACAGCCCGTGGAAGGAGTTCATCACAGTCTTCTTCCGCCGCGCGATGGAAACCGAAGGCGACATGGAGCGACGACTGGAGACGCGCAAGCAACTCATTGCGCTGATGATAGAGCATAGGTATAATCCAGAACATCAGGCGCACATCCTACGCCTGTTAGAGTGGGTGATGATCTTGCCAGAGACTTTGGAACAACAGGTAGAGCAGTTCGTGGAGGAATACAAGCGCCAGCGCAAGACGACCTTCGTCTCGCGGTTTGAGCGTCGGCTGATTGAGCAGGGGGTACAGCAGGGATTAGGAGCTATGCACAACTCGATTATGCGCATCCTGCAACGGCGGTTCGGCGCAGACTCCGACCCCCTACGCCCCGCGATTGAGGCGATCGACTCGCTGGAGACGCTGGAGAAACTGGTGGACGCCGCGCTGGACGCCCCCACACTGGAGGCTTTTGAGGAGACACTGCGCCTGCATCACTCTAAGAAAGCCGACGGATAACCCCTGTCGCGCCATACAGGTACACTCTATACCATGCAGGTACAGCCCGTCCAGACTGCTTCGGCGATTGCTGCAGACGGCGCAACGCCCCTCATCGAGTTGCGTGGAATCACGAAACGCTTCGGCAACCTTGTCGCCTGCGATAGTGTAGACTTGCAGGTCGCCTCTGCCACTTTGCACGCCATTATGGGCGAGAACGGCGCAGGCAAGACGACGCTGATGCGCATTCTGTACGGCTACTACACCCCTGACGCGGGCGAAATTTATCTGAAGGGCAAGCGCGTCCACTTCCGCAGCCCCGCCGACGCGATTGCCCACCACATCGGCATGGTCAGCCAGCATTACAGCATCATTCCTGAACTGAGCGCGCTGGACAACCTGATTTTAGGCGCGGAGCCGACGGGCGCACTCGGCTGGCTGAACCGCCGCGCCGCGCTGGAGAAAGCACAGCAACTCGCCACAACCCTCGACTTCCAGCCCGACTGGAACCGCCCCGCCGCCGAACTCAGCGTTGCCGCCCGCCAGAAACTGGAGATTCTCAAGCTCCTGTGGCGCGAAGCGGAGATTCTGATTCTGGACGAGCCGACGGCGATGCTCTCGCCCCGCGATGTGGATACACTGTTTGAAACGCTGCTCCGCCTCAAGGCGCAGGGGCGCACGATTCTGCTGGTGACGCACAAGCTAAACGAGGCGTTGCGCTACGCCGATTTCGTGACGGTGCTGCGTGGGGGGCGCAAGGTGGCGGACGCGCCCGTGTCGGAAGTGGACGCGCCGACGCTGACGCGGTGGATTGTTGGGGAGGAGGTCAGCCCTCACCCCCCATCCCCCTCTCCCACAGCACAGGCGGAAGT
>CAYYCA010000396.1:0-1912 GCA_964470265.1 uncultured Fimbriimonadales bacterium
GGGTATCCTTATGCCTATGGAAGCAACGACGCGCCATACGGGGGCGTTTCTGGAGACGACGCCCGAAACGCTGTTCACGCCTGAGCAGTTCGACGCCGAATCGCGCCAGATGGCGGAAGCGACCGAGCGGTTCGTGCGCGAACAGGTTGCCCCTTATGTCAAACGCCTCGAACACGGCGAGCCTGCTCAGATGCGTGAGATTCTCATCGACTCCGCAATGCTGGGACTGCTGGGAATTGATGTGCCTCAAGCGTTTGGGGGGCTGGGACTGCCGAAGACCACTTCCGCGCTAATCACCGAGAAGACCGCACTACAGCCCTCGTTCGCCGTGTCGCATGCCGTGCATACGAGCGTGGGCAGCCTGCCGATTCTGCTTTTCGGCGACCCCGAACAGCAGCACCACTACTTACCGAAACTCACGGCGGGGGAGTATATCGGCGCATACGCCCTCACTGAGCCAGAGGCAGGCTCCGACGCCCTGTCGGGGCGCACCCGCGCGACGCTCAAGGGCGATTACTACTTCATCAAGGGCAACAAAATCTGGATTACGAACGCGGGCTTCGCCGATTTGTTCGTGACCTTCGCAAAGGTGGACGGCGAGCGGTTCACAGCGTTTCTGGTGGAGCGGGGACCGGGCTTGCTTGTCGAGCGCGAGGAACACAAACTGGGCTTGCACGGCTCGTCCACCTGCCGCGTGGTGTTCGATGAGGTTGCCGTGCCCGTGCGCAATCGTCTGGGGGCGGAGGGCGAGGGCGCACATGTTGCGCTCTACACGCTAAACATCGGGCGGTTCAAGATTGGCGCGGCGGCGCTGGGCATCGCGAAAGAGGCGTGGCGCATCGGACGCGACTACGCCGCCGAACGCAAGCAGTTCGGGCGCGCGATTATCGAGTATCCCCTAATCTGGCGCAAACTCGCCTGGGGCGCGACGCTGATGTATGCGGTCGAAAGCGCGACCTATCGGCTCGCAGAGGATTTAGAGCGGGCGTTTCAGGCGGAGGGGGCGGATCGCCAAGAAGTGTGGCGCGCCGCCGCCGCGCACTATGCCGCCGAGTGCGCCCTGCTCAAAGTCGCCGCCACCGAAGCGCTCCACCAGATTGTGGACGACGCGCTGCAAATCCACGGCGGCTACGGCTTCAGCGAGGAGTACCCCATCGCCGCCCTCTATCGCGATACGCGCGTGAACCGCATCTACGAGGGCACGAACGAGATTAATCGCCTGAACCTTGTGGAGCGGCTCATCCACGCGCGGCGCAAAGGGCTATGGACCCCCCTGAGCGCGAGCGAGGAGACGACGGACACAGTCGAAGCGACGCTGAACACCCTGCGCAGGCTGACAGGACGCGCGCTGGAGGCGTTGCAGGCGCACAGTGAGCCGCCCCAACTGCTGGTCGAACCCCTCGCCGACGCGCTGATTGCCCTCTACCTGCTCGATTCGGCGCAGGCGCGGGCGCGCCAGACCGCGAACCCGGCGCATCAAGCGATGACCGCGCTCTATCACGAGCATGTGCGCCGTCAGCTCGCAGGCTGGTCTGCCGAGCTCGCCGCGCTGACAGGGGGAGTGCCCCTCGCCGTCGCGCCGAAGCCCCTCGCGCCGCTCTATGAGGCAGTGTGGGCGGCGATGGGGAATTTCCGGTAAAACAAGACACGGCAGGGAAAGGCAAGATCCCTCGCTCCGCTCGGAATGACAGAGCGGTTTTCGCGAAAGTGAACCTGTCATTCCGAGCGGAAGGCGAGGAATCTCAGTATAGGTAGCAACTTGGGTTATCATACCAGTCAGGGTTTCAAGCGAGACAAAACCTTCGTAGGGGGCGCGTCGGCGGTTTTCGCCCTCACCCCCAGCCCCTCTCCCACCGCGTGGGAGAGGGGAGTTGAGCGCGGGCGCGGCGCTGCGGGTTCCCCCTCTCCCGCG
>CAYYCA010000397.1:0-1906 GCA_964470265.1 uncultured Fimbriimonadales bacterium
CTACGATACGGCTTCTCCGCCGCGCCAAAGAGTGGCAGTTCTCGGACAAGTTTCTGGCGCAAATCACGGGGCTGAGCGAGGCGCAGGTACGCGCCGGGCGCAAAGCGCTGGGCATCCTGCCCGCCTTCAAGATGGTGGATACCTGCGCGGGCGAGTTCGAGGCGCGCACGCCCTACTTCTACAGCACCTATCACGGCGTCTCCGACCGACCCGCGCCCCCGCATCCACGCAAAGCCCTCGTGCTTGGCTCCGGACCCATTCGCATCGGGCAGGGCATCGAGTTCGACTATTCGGCGGTACATGCGGTCAAAACCCTGCGCACGCTGGGCTACTACGCGATGATTCTGAACAACAACCCTGAAACCGTCTCCACCGATTTCGACATCTCCGATGCACTTTACTTTGACCCGATTACGACGGAAGATGTGCTGAATGTGTTGGAGTATGAGCAAGCCCTCACCCCCGTCCCCTCTCCCACGGCGTGGGAGAGGGGAGCCGCTTCCCCCCTCTCCCACGGCGTGGGAGAGGGGGGCGTGGGGGGTGAGGGCAACTTTTCCATACCTGTCCTCGTCCAGTTCGGCGGGCAAACGGCTATTAATCTTGTGAAGTCGCTGCAGGCGTTCGGCGTTCAGTTGATAGGCACGCCGCCCGAATCGATAGATATTGCTGAAGACCGCCGTCAGTTTGATGCACTGCTGGAGGAGCTGGGCATCCCGCGCCCGCCTGGACGCGCCGTGCTGACCTTAGAAGACGCGCTGGAGACCGCCCATCGCGTGGGCTACCCTGTGCTGGTGCGCCCCTCGTATGTGCTGGGTGGACGCGCGATGGAGATTGTGCGCACCGACACCGAACTGGAGACCTACTGGCACTCCGCGGTGCTGGCGTTTCCCGATGCGCCCGTGTTGGTGGACAAATACATCGAGGGCAAGGAGGCGGAGGTAGACCTTATCGGCGACGGTGAGAACTTCGTCATCCCCGCGATTATGGAGCATATCGAGCGGGCAGGCGTGCATTCGGGCGACAGCATGACGGTCGTACCCCCGCAAACGCTCACTGAGTCGGAGCAGGCGCAGATTCGAGACTATGCCCTACGCTTGGCGAAGGCGTTGCGCGTGTGCGGGCTGGTAAACATGCAGTTCGTAGTGCAGGACGGCAAGGTGTATGTGATTGAAGTGAACCCGCGCGCGAGTCGCACTGTGCCTTACCTCTCCAAAATCACGAACGTGCCGATGGTGAAACTGGCGGTGGCGGCGCAGGTAGGGCAGTCCCTCACCCCCAGCCCCTCTCCCACGTCGTGGGAGAGGGGCGCCGCCATCCCCCTCTCCCACGGCGTGGGAGAGGAGGGCTGGGGGGGTGAGGGCGTCTCCAAAATCGCCGTCAAAGCCCCCGTGTTCTCCAGCCTCAAACTGAAACAGGTGGAGGTCGCGCTGGGACCCGAAATGCGTTCCACAGGCGAGGTGATGGGCATCGATAGGACCTACGCCGCCGCGCTGTATAAGGCGATGGTCGCGGCGGGCATCCGCATCCCGCGCAGCGGGAATGTGCTGCTTACCCTCGCCGATAAAGACAAGGCTGAGGGCGTCGCGCTGGCACGGGCGTTCCACGAGAAAGGTTTTCAGCTTTATGCAACAGAAGGCACTGCCCGCGCCTTGCAGGAGGCAGGATTGCCTGTGCAAGTTGCGCCCAAAATCGGACAGGGCAAGCCCGATTTGCTGGATTACATCACGGGCAAGCGTGTGCAGCTGCTGGTGAACACGCCCAGCCCCGAACGCCGCGCTGAGCAGCAGGGCTTGCTGATACGCCGCGCGGCGGTAGAGACAGGCATTCCATGCCTCACCGCGCTGGATACAGCGTGGGCGCTGTTGCACGCATTGGAAGCGGGAGAGTTCGAAGTTGCGCCGATTGG
>CAYYCA010000398.1:0-1891 GCA_964470265.1 uncultured Fimbriimonadales bacterium
GCAGCGCAGGTTCTGTGGCGAAAAGGATTAAGACAGTATACGGGGGTGGGGATGTAGCTTTTCAAGCCGTTGGGAACGTCCAGTCATAGGAGTTCTGACTCAAAGAGCGGGCGGCGCGCCGCTTCACGCTTAATCGCTTCATACTGTTCGTCCGTGAGTGGCTCGATACGCTCCACGAATCGAGTCCAAGGACTCTTTGAATCAACAACCTTCTTAATCTCGATCTCCACCTCTGCGCCTTCCTGCAAGTCGACCGACTCCAGCGGGCGCAGCACCCCTTGCTCATAAACTGCGTGTATAGTGTGTGCCATTATGAAAGAAGTATACCTCTTGATGACGAGAATCACGGAACTCCGCCAAGCAACAAATGGCGACTGCATCACGAGTTATGCAAATCTGAGGTATCATTTCCCCGATGGCGAAAACCATTCCACATCCGCCTGTTCAAAATCGCATCGCTGACTGGGCGCAGACCATTCAGTCGCTCATATGGGAGCTGGGGCGTCTGCTTCAGGTGCGGTATATCTACCTTGAAGTGCAGGAAATGGCTGAGGCTAACCCTGAACTGCGCGACCTGCCCAATCTGTTTCGAGGATGGTGGATGCCGTACACCTACTTTCACACAATCTATATCGGCGCACGGCGGATAAGCGATACGCATCCCCAAAGTCGCTCCCTGCACTGGCTGCTGAGCGATATTCTTAATCACGCAGACCTTATCGATGTGGAGTATTTTTTGAACCTCTACGATCGCCCTCAACTGGAGCCTGCCTATCGAGAGATGTGGCGCGAAAGCTTAATAAGGCAGTTTCGCCGTGAATGGGGCAATGGCGGCGACCAGCTGAACAAGGATGTCGTAGAGCGGGATCTGGAACTGCTTGCTTCTGTCAGCAACGCGCTGAGAGAGTTTATTGACCGTCGAATCGCACATCTCGACCCGCGCTGGTCAGGGCAAGTTCCGTCGGACGAGGTTCTGGAGCAGTTCCTGACCACAGCGGAGGACATCCTGAATCGCTATCACAGCCTGATTGTAGGCGGCTCCTATCTAACGATGCGTCCGCAAATCGCTTACCTGTGGCAGGCAGAGTTCTCCGTTCGATGGGGTAAGCCGCCCCTGCGTGAATTTTATGCCGATGTAGAGGAGCAAAAGCGTCGCGAAGCAGTCGCCGCGCGTTTCCGAGCCGACGAAACCCTTATGAGCCAGCTGGAGCAACTCATCCAGAAACATGAGAGCGGCGCGCCGCTCTCGGAAGAGGAGCTTGCCTCGCTGCAGAGCCTCAGGCAGTTCGTCGGCTGGCTTGACGAAATGAAAGCGCGCCTGCTCCTGACGCCTGAGCCGCTCAAGGATGAGAAAAAGGAACCGCATTCCAGAGACGCTTAGAGAACAGATTCTCGCGGAGTATGGGTACCAATGCGCCTACTGTAAAGCCCCCGACGCCGCGCTCAGCGTCCCCCTGACAATCGACCACATCCTGCCCACCGCAAAAGGGGGCACGGACGATATCGAAAACCTGTGCCCTGCCTGCTGGCTATGCAACCTGAACAAACTTGACCAGGTTGAGGCGAGGGATCCAGAGACTGGCGAGATGGTTCCTCTTTACAATCCACGCCTTCAACACTGGGACGAGCATTTCGAATGGTCGCCAGACGGCGCATCTATTATCGGTAAGACGCCAACAGGACGAGCCACAGTGGAGACGCTGCAACTGAATAGCGAACGTCAAAAAAATCTGCGCCGAATGTGGATGCAATTAAGACTACACCCGATGTTACGGACAAGGAGCCCAGCTAATCAGGGCGGCTCAAGGTAAACTCAAATAAGTTGCCATGACCCGTCTCCGCTTCTACTGGAACCTGTATAAAGCGTTCCTGCGCACGAGTCTGGTGCGCG
>CAYYCA010000399.1:0-1889 GCA_964470265.1 uncultured Fimbriimonadales bacterium
GAGCTTGTCATTCCGAGCCGAAGGCGAGGAATCTCGATATAGGGAGCAACTTGGGTTTAAATAACGCAAGTTGCCCCCTACTGGGGTTGGGCGAAGCGAGGAATCGGAAAGCACAAGGTATGATTTACAACCAGTGAAACCCCTTCCGTTTTCAGAGGTTGTGATTGAACCTGAGCAGGTGCGGTGTGCGCTGGGGCAGATGCTGCTGCGTCCCAGCCCGCCACAGTCGCTGCTAATTGTGGGTATGGCGGGGGTAGGCAAGCGCACGCTGGCGCGTTCGCTCGCCGCCGCGTGGCTCTGCCCACAGCGTACGCAGGGGGGGCACTGCCAGCAGTGCGCCGTATGCCAGAAGTGGTCAGACGCAGGCGAGCATCCCGACCTGCGCGTGCTGAAGCCCGACCCGGATCAGATCAAAATCGACGCGGTGCGTGAGACGCGCAACTGGGCGAACTTCGCGCCCGCCGTCGCGCCATTTCGATTCGTGATTTTAGAAGAGGCGCATCGGCTCAACCCCGCCGCCGCGAACGCGCTGCTCAAAACGCTGGAGGAGCCGCCCCCGCGCTATCACTTTATCCTCACCGCGCCCGCCAGTGATTTGCTCTTGCAGACCATCCTCTCGCGTTGCCGAATTGTGCGGCTGGGCGCACTGACAACCGAGGATGTATACCGTCGCCTGAAAACGCGCTTTGAGCTGCCTGACGCCACGCTGCAGACCATCGCCGAGTTCTCGGAAGGAGCCATCGGGCGCGCGATACGCTGGGCGCAGGCGTTGCAGACCCCCGAATCCGAAAGTAAAGGCAAGTCGGCGCACAACGAGCTGGACGCGCTCCAGAAGCTGCTGCAGGTGTTCGCGCGGCTCGGCGCGGCGTCACTGGAGGAGGCGCTGCGACTCGCCTACGACTTCCGTGAGGCGTGCAAGGCGCTGGAGGGCGGTACGGAAGACCGCTCCCCGCGCGCCGCGCTCGCGCTGGGGCTGGAGTACCTCATTCAGTGGTATCGCGACAGCCTTGCGCTGAACTACCCCGACGCCAGCCTGCGCTTCGCCTCGCACCGTCAGGAACTGAGCATGCTCGCCCGCCGATTCGCGTCCGCCGAACGCATGCGCGATCTGCAGACCATCACCGAAGCCCGCCGCGCCATCCTCGGCAACGCCAACCCGCAGATTGTGACGGAGCATCTATTTATCCAACTGCTACGAGTGTAGCCATGCGCCTGCTGGAGAAACTGAAGGGTAAACCGAGCGTCCACCCCACACGCCTGATTCTCGGATTGGGCAACCCCGGCGCGCAGTATGCCCCCACGCGCCACAATGTCGGCTTCTGGACGGTGGACCTGCTGGCGGAGCGACACGGAATCGAACTCAAAACGCGCCGCCACAGCAGTAAGCTTGGCGTGGGGCTGATTGGTGGGGTTCCTGTCGTGCTGGCGAAGCCCCAGACCTATATGAACCTTTCGGGCGAGGCGGCGCGCGCCCTGCTGCAGGCGTATCACCTGCAGCCTGAGCAAATGCTGGTGATTTTTGACGACATCTGGCTCGCGCCGGGCGGGGTGCGCGTTCGGGCGAAAGGCTCGGCAGGCGGGCACAACGGGATGAAGTCAATTATCAGCGCGCTGGGCACGGAAGCGTTCCCACGCGTCCGAATCGGCATTGGGCAACCACCTGAGGGGGTGGACTTAGCCGATTATGTGCTGTCGCCGCCGCCCCCTGAAGAGCGCGAGTTGCTCCTGCAAGCCGTGCAACGCGCCGCCGACGCCTGCGAAGCGTGGCTCACCGAGCCAATCGAGCAGGTGATGAATCGATTCAATCGCGAGGGGTAATATGTCCCTCAAATGTAAAAACGCTCCTCAACGACAGTGTAGGATTCATCGAACCCCCTCCTTCAGGTTCC
>CAYYCA010000400.1:0-1888 GCA_964470265.1 uncultured Fimbriimonadales bacterium
ACTACTTGAACTCTCGATCGGTATAAGCAGCACGGAGGAACTCCACCTTGAGCGTAAGCGAGGGTATACTCCTGCTATGCCTATGCCCACGCGCGTTGAATACGAGACCTACGCTTTGCCGAACGGCTTGCAGGTGATTCTCTCGCCGCACGCTGTCGCGCCCACCGTCGCCGTGCTGGTGCTGTATAAAGTTGGCTCAGTGAACGAGCCACGCGGTAAGACAGGCTTCGCGCACCTGTTCGAGCATATGATGTTTCAAGGCTCGGAAAATGTGCCGCGCGAGATGCACTTCAAGTATGTCGAATCCAACGGCGGCGTGCTGAACGGCTTCACCTCGTATGATATGACGGCGTATTTTGAGCTGCTGCCCGCCTCGAAGCTGCCGCTGGGCTTGTGGCTGGAGTCGGATCGGATGCGTTCGTTGCAAGTTTCGCAGGAAAACTTAGACAACCAGCGCGCGGTCGTCAAAGAGGAGCGTCGGCTGAGCGTGGACAATCAGCCCTACGCCCGCGCGCTGGAACGGTTGCGCGAAATCGCCTACGATAACTTCGCGAACCAGCACTCCATCATCGGCTCGATGGACGATTTAGACAACGCGACGCTGGAGGATGTGCAGGCGTTTTTCCGCACCTACTACGCGCCGAACAACGCGATTCTGGTCGTGGCGGGCGACTACGACGGGACGACAGCGCGAGAGTGGATCGAACGCTATTTTGCTGACATCGCAGCGCAGCCTGCGCCGCCGCCTGTGGATGTGTCGGAGCCTGACCGCGACGAGCGGCGCGAGGTGTTCCACGACCCGCTGGCGAGCGTGCCTGCGGTTGCGCTCACCTGGAAAATCCCGCCGCGCGGCACATTGGAAAACGACGCGCTCCAAATCGCGGGCGACTTGCTGGTGGACGGGCGCGCCTCGCGGCTCTATCAGCGACTGGTGAAACAAGAGCAGATTGCTGTCAGCGTGTCGGGCGGCGCGGAGGCGCGCCCTGCGCCCAGCCTGTTCCGATTGTTCGTGCTGCATCATCCGCATGGGGCGCCTGAGCGTGTGGAAGCCGTGCTGTATGAGGAGATTCAGAAACTCGCGGAGGAGGGCGTTTCGGAGCGCGAGCTGGAGCGCGTGCGCACGATGCTGCTCGCCCAACGCTGGAGCGACAACCTCTATTACGGCATGCAAAGCCCGCTGGGGCGCGCACTGGGACTGGCGTACTTCGCAGCGTTCGAGGGCGACCCCGACGGGCTGAACCGTGCGCTCGAACGCCTGCTGGCGATTACCCCCGACGATGTGCAACGCGCCGTACAGCAGTATCTGAACACCACGCGCAACCGCACGGTGATGCACATCCACGCAGGCGCACCCGCGTAGCAAGGGTGTCTCGCCTGTGTGTGCTTGGGCAGGACACCCAAGCTGCTCGCAAAGCGCGCTCGCGTCGTCGGCGGGAACGCCATCGCGCCAAATGCGCGCCCCACATTTCAGGGACTTATGGGGATTGAATAATAAACTAATCACTTCCCCTCCTTCAGGTTCCTCCCGCTACGCGAGGGGAACCAAGCCCTGCGCGGTTCCCCCTACGCAGTAGGGGGAACCTGACGGAGGGGGTTTAGTGCTTATCTGGTTAACTGTTTATCCAAACGCCATAAGTCCCTGAAATATGAAGTCGTCTTATACCAAGTGAGGTTTCAGATGTCGTGAGTCATCGGCGTCCCGCTGACGACTCACGACATCTGAAACCCTAACTGGTAAGTGTCTCCCTCAAGGAATCATCCGCTTGGTACGACGGCATCCCTGCCGTCGCGCTCAAACGAATATATCACCTCACGACACGACGGCGGGAACGCCGTCGTACCGGGCGTGGATTCGATTATGAGATGATTCTTTTAGGAAAGCACTTAT
>CAYYCA010000401.1:0-1875 GCA_964470265.1 uncultured Fimbriimonadales bacterium
GGAGGAAACCCCTATGCCCAGAATCGAGAAATCGGTGAGCATTAACGCGCCTGCGGAGAAAGTGTTCGAGGTGTTGCAGCAGGCGGAGTCGTTTGGACAGTTCCTGCCCCACGCGCGCAATGTGCAGGTGCTGGAGCGCACAGAGAGCAGCGCGCTGGTGGACTGGGAGGTCGTTGCGCCCGGCGTTGGGATGCCCGTGCGCTGGAAGTCGCGCCATACCATCGACGCCGCGAACCATCGCGTGACGATGCAGCCGGAGGGCGACTCGCTGGTCAAGCTCAACGGCGAGTGGCGCGTGGAGCCAGAGGGCGCGGGCAGTAAACTCTCGGCGCTGCTCGACTACGAAGCGAATGTGCCCCCAATGTTCGCCTCGCTCGCGCAGAACGCCGTGAACACCATCATTCAAGACTGGCTCAACGGCTTCAAACAGCGCGCGGAGGGCTGAACATGGCGCGTGTGGAACTTGAAACGGTCATCCACGCCCCGCTGGAGACCGTGTACGCCGTCGCGCGGGATGTGGAGGCGTTCCCACAGTTCATGCCTGATGTGAAGTCGGTCAAAATCCTCGAAAAGAGCGAGGACGGCAGCCGCACGCTCACCGAATGGGTCGCCTACGCCTCGCAGCTCAAACTGCAGGTGAAGTGGACGGAAGAGGACCTCTGGGACGACGCGAACCACACCTGCCGATTCCGTCAGGTAAAGGGCGACTACGACCAGATGGAGGGGCTGTGGGAGTTCCTGCCGCATCCTGAGGGGACGCTATTTCGGAGCGTGCTGGATTACGAGCTGCGCGTGCCGCTGTTAGGCGCGATAGTGCAGAAAGTGGTGCATCACCTCGTCACGCTGAACCTGAAGGGGATTCTGGAGGGCGTGAAGGCGCGGGCGGAGGCGATGGCGGGTGGAAATTGACCGCCTGCGGGCGCTGTTGGAACAGGTCGCGCAGGGCGCGCTGTCGGTGGACGCCGCGCTGAACGCCCTGCGCGATTTGCCTTATCAGAATCTGGACTTCGCACGAATCGACCATCATCGCGCCTTGCGGAAGGGCTTTCCTGAGGTGGTGTTCTGTCAGGGCAAGACGCCTGAGCAGGTTGCCGCGATTGTGCAGGGTCTGGCGGCGCGGGGGCGCGTGCTGGCGACACGAGCGACGGAGGCGCACTATCAGGCAGTGCGGGCGCAGTTGCCGAACGCCGTCTATCATCCGCTTGGGCGGGCGATTACTGTGGGCGAGCCGCCGCCCCCGCCTGAAACGCCCTACGGCGTCGTCCTCGCGGCAGGCACGGCGGATATCCCCATCGCCGAGGAGGCGGTGCTCACGGCTCGCATGATGGGCGCGCGCGTGGAGACGCTTTATGATGTCGGCGTGGCGGGCATCCACCGCCTGCTGGAGCATTTGCCGCTGCTGCATGGGGCGCGCGGCGTGGTGGTCGTCGCGGGGATGGAGGGCGCGCTGCCCAGTGTGGTCGGCGGGCTGGTCGCATGTCCTGTGATTGCCGTCCCTACCAGCGTCGGCTACGGGGCGCATTTTGGCGGGCTGGCGCCCCTGCTCACGATGCTCAACTCCTGCGCCCCAGGCGTCGTGGTAGTGAACATCGACAACGGCTTCGGCGCGGGCTACTGCCTCGGGCTGCTGCTCAACGCCGCCCACTAATATCAATCGGAGTTGCGAGCGCCGCGAATGTGACGGCAGAGGCGCGCCCATTCTTTTTTACCCTCACCCCCTGCCCCTTCTCTGACAAGGGTACACTGCTTAGGTTCCACAACGCAGCGTGCGCCCTTTATTTTGCCCTCAATCCCAGCCCCTTTCCCACGGCGTGGGAGAGGGGATTTGAGCGCGTGCGCTGCGAGGGGCGTTCCCCCTCTCCCGCGACGCGGGAG
>CAYYCA010000402.1:0-1870 GCA_964470265.1 uncultured Fimbriimonadales bacterium
ACTCTCCCCAGCCAGCCGAAAACGCTTAACTATACAGAAATGTTCGATGTGCAATTCGCCGACCATTTGGCTAAGCACGGGCGTTTCGGATTGGCGGAGCAGTTGTACGAGCAGTTGAGCCGACACTTGCCGAAGGAGCCAACGCCATGAAAACCTACACCGACTGGCTGAACGACTGGCTACGCGAGGGCAGGCGCGCGCTGCCGCTATTAGAGCAGTGGCGCGACGCCCTGATTCAGCGCGACACGGAGCGCATCGACCGCCTGAACGCGCAACTCCAGCCGATTCTGGAGCGACTGGAAACCGCGCGAGCGGCGGTGGCGCAACTGGAATCGCCCGAGCAGCTGCCCACGCCCCTGCTGCAAAACGCGCTGCAACTCGCCCAGCAGATCGACGCCGTCGCCCAGACCGCCTACGACATCATTCTGAACGAGCTGGACTACACCCACGGGCTGATGGCAATCCTCACCCGCGCGGCGGAGCCAGAGCATTACGCGCCCACCGTCGCCCCGCCCAGCCCGAATGTGCTGCTGAACACGGAGGCGTAAACCATGCCCAGCTTTCAAGGCATCGAGTTAGGCGCACGCGCCATGCGGGCTTTCCAGATTGGACTGGAAGTCACGGGGCACAACGTGGCGAATGTGAACACGCCGGGCTTCTCGCGGCGGCGTGTGCATTTCGCCAACACGCCCGAATACGCCTTCAACCCGAACATCCGCATCGGCACGGGCGTGATTGTGCAACATGTGCAGCGCGTGCGCGATATGATGCTAGAACAGCGCATCAACGCCAACACGGGCGACTTCGCGCGGCTGGACACCCTGCGCCAGCAACTGCAGGGCATCGAGGGCGCGCTGCTGGAGCCGGGCGAGCAGGGCATTAGCGCACGCCTGAACGCCTTCTTCAACGCCTTCGATGAACTCGCCACGCGCCCCGACAGCATGGCGGCGCGGCAAAGCGTGCTTCAAGCCGCCAGCGCGCTGGTCGGAAGCATCCGCAGCCTGCATAATAACTGGCAAAACCTGAACAATCAGATTCAGCAGCGGATGAGCCAGACCATCAGCGAGGCGAACGACATCGCGGCGCAAATCGGGCGACTGAACGAACAAATCCGCGCGGCGCACTCCAACGGCGCAGAGGCGAGCGACCTGTTAGACCAGCGCGACCGCCTGATGACCCGCCTGAGCGAGCTGGTCGGCGCACGGGCGCACTACACAGGCGATGGGGGCATCATGGTCTTCGTGGACGGGCATACCCTCGTGCAAGACGGCGCATCGTTCCCCCTCCCCAACGCCATCGATGTGCCCAACCGCGACTTAGACAGCACGCCTGTCGATATCCGCATCCAGAACGGGCAACTGCGCGGACTGATGGATGCCGCCGCGAACCTGCAAGATTACATGAACCGCCTGAACCTGTTCACCAACACGCTGATAACGCAGGTGAACACCTTGCACCAAACGGGCTACGGGCTGGACAATAACACGGGCTACCTGTTCTTTGACGGAACGGACGCCTCCAACATCGCGCTGCACAGCGACATCAGCGACCCGCAGCGCATCGCCGCCAGCGGTTTGCCCAACACGCCGGGCAACAACGGCGTCGCGATGGCGATTCTGAACCTGCGCAACCAGCCCCAAGCCGCACTGGGCGGCATGACCATGCCCCAATACTATCGCGATTTGGTGGGGCGCATCGGCAACGACGCGCAGGTCTCCAGAAATCGCGCCGAATCGCAACAATTAACATTAGAGCATCTTCACCAGATTCGCGAATCGGTGTCAGGCGTCTCGCTGGACGAGGAAGCGGCGAACCTGGTGAAGTATCAGCGCAGCTACCAGGCAGCGGCGAAAGTGATTAGCGTGTTTGA
>CAYYCA010000403.1:0-1867 GCA_964470265.1 uncultured Fimbriimonadales bacterium
CAATCGCGTAGCGTCAGCGGGGACGCCGACGCTACGAACGCAATCGCGTAGCGTCGGCGTCCCCGCCGACGATTCACAACATCTGAAACCTCACTTGGTATTACCCAAACCGCCCACGAATGTAGTCCTCGGTTTCTGGTCGTTGGGGGCGTCCGAAGAGCTGAGTCGTCTCGCCCCACTCCACCACTTCGCCGTACATGAGGAATCCCGTGTAGTGGCTGATGCGCGCCGCCTGCTGCAGGTTGTGCGTCACCACAATCACGGTGTATTGCTTGCCCAGCTCGACAATTAGCTCCTCGATTTTCTGCGTGCTGATGGGGTCTAATGCGCTGCATGGTTCGTCCATCAGCAGGATGCGGGGCTGCACGGCGAGCATGCGGGCGATGCAGAGCCGTTGCTGCTGCCCGCCTGAGAGTGCAAGTCCGCTTTTTTTGAGGTCGTCCTTTACTTCGTCCCAAAGGGCGGCTTTGCGCAGAGCGTCTTCCACCACTTCTTCCAGCACGCGCCCTTTCAGCCCGTAGTGTAGGCGCGGTCCCAGCGCGACATTTTCAAAAATGCTCATCGGGAACGGGTTCGGCTTTTGAAACACCATGCCCACCTCGCGGCGCAGGCGCGTGAGGTTCATACGACGGTCATAGATGTCGTTGCCGTCAATCAGCACCTTGCCCTGCACCTGCGCGTCGGGGATGCGGTCGTTCATACGGTTGAGGGCGCGCAGTAGCGTGCTTTTGCCGCAGCCGCTGGGTCCAATCAGCGCGGTCACGGTATTCTCGTAGAACTCCGCGTTCACCGCCTTGAGCGCAGGTTTGCCGTTATATGAAACCGACAGGTCAATCGTCTGAATTGCCGTTTTTGCTTTGGTGGGTGTCATGGCTGCAATCATAGGTATCGCCTCCGTGTGCGCGAGCGGATGAGAATGGCTCCTGCATTCAGCAGCAGCACAAGCATAATCAGGGTGAGGCATGCGCCCCAGATGAGGTGGTCGGGCACGACGCCCGGTTGCCGATAGCCTTCGGCAAGGTAGTACGGCAGGTTCGCTACAGGCTGGCGCAGCGTCTCCCAGCCGAGCGTGAGTTGCGCAGTGGAATAATAAATGCTGGCGGTGAACAACACGGGCGTCGCCTCGCCTGCAGCGCGTCCCAGTGAGAGAATCACGCCCGTCAGGATTCCCGGCAGCGCGTAGGGCAGCGCGATGCGCCACAGCGTCTGCCAGCGCGATAGCCCCAGCGCGAGTCCGCCATCAATCAGGGCGGTCGGCACGGTCTTGAGGGCGGTCTCGGTAGTCAGCACAATCACGGGCAGGCTGAACAGCGTGAGCGTACACCAGCCCGCCAGCAGGCTCACGCCGAAGTGGAACTTCAGCACGAAAATCGCCAGTCCGAACAGCCCGTAGACAATCGGCGGCGTGCCCGCGAGCGCGGCGACGCTGGCGTGCATAAAGCGCATGATTCGGCTGCGCTCGCCATACTCTGCCAGGCAGACGCCGCCGAAAACGCCCAGCGGCGTCGCTAGCAAAAATGTGCCCAGCATGAGTAGCAGCGAGCCGCGAATCATAGGCCACACGCCGCCCGCCGACATCCCCTCGCGTGGGGGCTGCGTCAAAAACTCCCAACTGAGCGTCGGCGCGCCTTTATAGACGATTACGGCGATAAGCGCGAACACGAGCAGCGTGGTCAGCAACCCCACGCCGCCGAACAGGCTCGTCAGCAGCGCGTTCTTGCGCAGTCGCTGCGCATCGCGCCGCGCCGCTCGCTGTTCCCACTCGCTTCGATGAGCGATCCCGGTTAGTGTTGTTTCTGGTTGCATAACTCTTTCGTGGCTTGCGCGTCTCGCTCAAGCTACTTTGCACGGGCGGGGACGCCCGTGC
>CAYYCA010000404.1:0-1867 GCA_964470265.1 uncultured Fimbriimonadales bacterium
CACGACATCTGAAACCTCGCTTCTAAACCGTCTCGTACACGCCCATCTGTCGGAACCGCTGGTAGCGGTGTTCGCGCAGGGCGTCGGGTTCCATGCGGCTGAGTTCGTCCAGCTGCTGCAGTACTGCGGTGCGCACGCTGAGGGCGGTGGTTTGGGGGTCTCGATGCGCTGCGCCCAACGGTTCGGGGATGACCAAGTCGATTAGCCCCAGTTCCAGCGCACTTTCGGCAGTGAGTTTGAGCGCGTCGGCGGCTTGGGGGGCTTTATTCGGATCGCGATAGAGAATCGCCGCGCATCCTTCGGGCGGAATCACGGAGTAAATCGCGTGTTCCAGCATCAGCACGCGATTAGCGGCGGCTAAGGCAATTGCGCCGCCGCTGCCCCCCTCGCCGATAATCACGGACACGGTGGGCACAGTGAGTTCGAACATCGTTAGCATCGATTGTGCAATCGCCTCGCTGATGCCGCGCGATTCCGACTCCACGCCGGGGTCGGCGGCGGGGGTATCTACAAGGGTCAGCACAGGCAGGCGGAACTTTTCGGCAAGTCGGAACAGGCGCATCGCCTTGCGGTAGCCTTCGGGCTTCGCCATCGCGAAGTTGCGCTTCTGGCGTTCTTTCAGGTCGCGCCCCTTCTGCTGCCCCACAATTACTAATCTGTAGCCTCCCAGCTTCGCCAGCCCGCCCACAATCGCAGGGTCGTCAAAGCCTAAGCGGTCGCCGTGCAGTTCCAGAAAGTTCTCGCACATCAGGCGGATGTAGTCCAGCGCGTAGGGGCGTTTGGGGTGGCGGGCAAGCAGCACCTTGTCCCACGGGCGCAGGTGGGCGAAGATTTGCTTCAGCAGGCGTTCGCGTTGCGCCTCCAGCTCGGCGATTTCGCGCGAACGGTCTAAGCCTTTCTCGGCGGCGAGCTGGCGCAGCTCGGCAATTGCGCTCTCCAGCTCGCTGATGGGCTTCTCGAAGTCGAAAATCGTCATCATCGCGCGTGCGCCTCCACAGGCAGGAACATCTCCAGCAGGTAGGTCAGCGTCGGGCGCAGTTGCTTTCGGGGCACTATCAGGTCGACCATGCCGTGTTCGTGCTGGAACTCGGCGGTCTGGAAGTTGGCAGGGGGTTTGCCGACGCTGGCTTGCGCCGCCACACGCTGCCCCGCGAAGCCGACCAGCGCGCCCGGCTCTGCCACAATCACATCCGCCAGCGAGGCGAAGCTTGCCAGCACGCCCGCCATCGTCGGGTCGGTGAACACGGCGATATAGGGCATACCTGCGCGTTGGAGTTTGCCCACCGCGGCGGTGGTCTTCGCCATCTGCATCAGCGAGATTAAACCTTCTTGCATCCGCGCCCCGCCCGACGCGCAAAACAGGATTACAGGCAGTTTTCGCTCCGCCCCGCGCTCGAAGCACCGCGCGACCTTCTCGCCCACCACTGAACCCATACTGCCGCCCATAAAGCCGAAGTCCATCGCGCCAATTACGATGTCGTAGCCGTTTAGCAGCGCAGTGCCAGTGAGAATCGCCTCATTTTCGCCTGAGGTTGCCGAGCCTTTATGCAGTTTGTCGGCATAGTCGGGGAAGCCGAGCGGGTCGGCAGGGCGCAGGTTGGCGTCAGTTTCTTGGAATGTGTCGGGGTCTACGGTCAGCAGAATGCGTTCACGGGCGCGCAGGCGGTGGTGGTGCCCACAGTGGGGGCACACGCGCATTGCCCGCTCAAAATCGGGGCGGAACAGAATCTTCTTGCATTTTGCGCACTGCACCCACTGTTCCGAGTTCTCCTGCGCTACACCTCGCCTTTGCATGCGCCCTCCCATAGCGTAGCTTGAGCGTCTCGCTCAAGCACAGCTCTCTGCACGGGCGGGGACGCCCGTGCTA
>CAYYCA010000405.1:0-1836 GCA_964470265.1 uncultured Fimbriimonadales bacterium
ACGAACTCACCTGCGCGGGCTGCCGCCTGCCCCAAGAACTGCGCCCCATGCAGTGCCTCGCCTACTTCTGCGGCGCGGCAGCGAAAGCGCTCTCGCAGGACGAGTGCGAGGAGGGTATTCGGCTATTGAAACAGTTGCTGCGATTACAGTGGCAGGCGGTGCGCCTCGCGCTACAGAGCCGATTCCCACGAAAGGTACAATAACGCTGATGGCGGAGAAGATTACCACGCGCACGCTACAGCAGATGAAGGCGCAGGGACGACGCATTGTCGCGATTACCGCCTACGACTACCCCTCGGCGCAACTCGCGGACGCAGCGGGCGTCGATGTCGTGCTGGTGGGCGACTCGGTGGGCAACACGCTGCTCGGCTACGACACGACCCTGCCTGTACAATTGGAGGAGATTCTGCACCACCTCAAAGCAGTACGGCGCGGGCTGCAACGCGCCCTACTCGTAGCGGATATGCCGTTCCTGAGCTACGGCGTGTCGGTGGAGGACGCGGTCTACAACGCGGGCAAATTAATGCAGGCGGGGGCGGAAGCCGTGAAGGTGGAGGGCGCCAGCCCGCGCGTACTGGAATCGATCCGCGCGATGGTCGGAATCGGCATCCCTGTGATGGCACACTTGGGGCTGACCCCGCAATCAATCCATCAGTTCGGGGGCTATCGCCTGCAGGGGCGCACGGCGTCGGAGCAGGAGATGCTCTTAGAGGCGGCGCAGGCGGTTCATGAAGCCGGCGCGTTCAGTCTCGTGCTGGAGGTCATCCCCGCCAGCCTCGCGAAGCGCATCACGGAGAGTGTCCCGATTCCCACAATAGGCATCGGCGCGGGCGTCCACTGCGACGGCGAGATTCAGGTCTGGCACGACCTTCTGGGGCTGAGCGAGAAGACCTACCGACACGCCAAACGCTACGCCGAACTCCGCGAGGCAATCACAACCGCCCTGCGCCAGTACGCTGACGAGGTGCGCCAGCGTCAGTTCCCCACGCCCGAACATAGCTTCGAGGTCGAGAAATGAACCTACGCGAGCTGGAGCGCATCGGCGCAGTGCTGCACGGGCATTTCTTGCTCACTTCAGGCAGGCACAGCGACATCTACTTCGAGAAGTTCCGCCTGCTGGAGCAGCCGCGCCTGCTGGAGGACTGGGTGGACGCCATGCTGGCGAAAACGCCCTGGCGCGAAGTGGAGGTCGTCGTGGGCCCGACGCTGGGCGGGGTGCTGGTCGCATGTGAGACGGCACGGCAGCTGGGCGTGCGCGCTCTCTACGCCGAACGCGAGGGCGAGGGGCGCGCCTTTCGGAGAGGCAGCGTGCTTGAACCCGCGACGCGCGTGTTGGTGGTAGACGATGTGCTGACCACAGGAACCTCGATTC
Source organism: uncultured Fimbriimonadales bacterium (assembly GCA_964470265.1). GTDB lineage: Bacteria > Armatimonadota > Fimbriimonadia > Fimbriimonadales > GBS-DC > GBS-DC. Next base: position 1,373 of record CAYYCA010000405.1, read on the forward strand.
GCGAAGTGCTGAATCTGCTGGCGCAGTATCAGGCGAAGGTGGTGGGGATTGGCGTGCTGATTGACCGTTCCGAGTCGCCGATTGACTTTGGCGCGCCGCTGGCGAGCGCACTACGCCTGCCCGCGAAAAGCTACGCCCCCGAAGAGTGCCCGCTCTGTCAGCAAGGGGTTCCCCTAACGAAGCGCGGGAGTCGGTAGGTCAATTCGCTCATGCGCCTCCCTCATTGAATCGTTCTTTTTTGCCTTGAAGCCTGCCGAAGCTGCCGCCCCCATCCTCACCTTCCTGACAAGGGTACATTGCTTAGGTTCAACAACGCGGCGTACGCCCTTTATTTTGCCCTCACCCCAAGCCCCTCCTGATATGGGTACACGACTTTGACTCAACTTCGGGCGCAGGAGTCGTGTTTTTCCCCGCCTTTTCAACCTCACCCCCCAGCCCCCTCTCCGTAAACGGAGAGGGGGGAC
>CAYYCA010000406.1:0-1822 GCA_964470265.1 uncultured Fimbriimonadales bacterium
GAAACACAGGACGCGAATAAAACAGAAACACCATGCGCGTCGTCCAGCGGGCGGGCGCGTGCGCCGAATTCGCGGTTCTGATCTCCATCGCCGTCGGGGGTATTATACTTGTTGGGGGCTGCGAATGCGTATCGTGGGCTATCTGTTGGTCGCGTCGTTCGTTGGCTTGGGCGTGTTATGTGTGTTGCCCACCAGTGCGCCCTACTCGCGCTGGAAGCTACTCTCTCTTGTGAACTTCAGTGGCTCACCACAGACCTATTACGACTACACAACGGGTACCGGCGCGCCAAGTGCAAGTGTGAAAGCGCGTCTGGAACAGATACGCCGAGCCTATCCCAATGACTTCGCCGTGCAGTGGGCGTTGGCGATATGGGAGGGCGCAAGCGACCTACAGCGCACGCGCGAGCAACTGCTTGCTCTGCGGGAGCGTTTCCCCCATCGCCCTGAAGTGTACGCCAGCTTGCTGCGCAACGAGATGCGTCAGTTCCCGCTGGGGCGCGAGGAAGACCACCGTTTCACAGGCGACAATACGCCCTCACGCCCCGCCATCCCCACTGCCGTACAGCGGCTACTGGAATGGGCGCAGCAGGGCGAGCGGCTCGACCCTGAGAATGCTTTCTTTACGGGGATGCGCGTTCGGGCGTTGCTGGCGCAGCGTCGCGACGCGGAAGCTGTCCGCGCCCTGCAACGCGCCGCCGAACTGCCCCGCTGGGACGACCACCTCAGCGCAGAAGCGGAAGCCAGCGTGCAGTTCCAGCGACGGTTGCACAACCTGCGTTCGGGCGACCTCGACCTTGCGCTTTCCACCACAATACTCTTCCCTCATTACGCCACTGAGCGATCGATCGCGCGCATCTTGACCTTCCGCGCGTGGGAGCTGGAGCGTCAGGGCAAGTATCGCGAGGCGCTGGCGATTCGCCGCGTGCTGGCGCGTTATGGGCAACGCTTGACGGCAGGCGGCAACATCCTGCGCACGCTGGTGGGCGTCGCCCTCATCCAGATAGCCGCTACACCGCCGCGCACGGACGAAACGCTCACTGCTGCGCAGCGTCAACAGCGATTTCTCGCCGCGTTAGAGCGCAACGGTTTCGAGAACGAAGCGAGGTGGTTCCGCGCCGAGCTGGAACGCACGGAGACGATTCGCAGCACGCTACAAAAAGCAACGCCCGCGCTGTACGATGAGCAAATTATGCCCGCGCCGCGCCGCTACTACGGTCAGTTGCTGAGCCTGTTTGGACTGATGGGGCTATCGGCAATCTTGGGCGTTCAGTGGCTGACGCTCTGGCTGGCGCAGCGCATGCAGCTGGGAACGGCTTCTGTCGTTTTGGGACTGCTGATAGCTTGGCTGACTGCGTCGCTCCTGTTCATCTTATCCGATGCGGGCGCGCTGATGGGGCGCATGGTGGCTTCGATGCGCACTGCCGAGCAACTGATTTCAGGGCAGGAGGTCGGGGGATGGTCGCCTGCCCCGCTGCGCTGGGCGTTGCCCGCAGGGACGGCGACGGTCGGGCTGCTGCTGACAGGTCTCGCCGCATTTTACGCTGTTGTTCGGCGTCCCGACTCGCCTGAGGGCGCAGTGGCGAAGTTTCACGCAGCAATCGGCGTACTGTTCGCGATGACTCTCGTGGGGCTGAGCCTGCTGACGCTCCTGAATATGCGCGCCGATGTTGCGCTGGAGCAGTTCGCGTCGGGGTTGCGCCACGACGAGGTGGGCATGGCGCTGCGCGCGGCGGGTCTGGCGCCGACGCTACCGCCGCCTACGCCGTAGCCCCCACCATCGCCGCCCCGATTGCCTCGCGTGAGAACTCATCCCGCGCAAACT
>CAYYCA010000407.1:0-1820 GCA_964470265.1 uncultured Fimbriimonadales bacterium
ACTTACCAAGAAACGAACAGGAATCCCGTATAGCGCGCTGAATCTTCATTACCTGTGAAACTGACGGAACGAGCAGGCTGGCGTAAGGAGCGCGCCCGATGAGCCTCGCCCTCACGCGCATTCGGTTGCACGGCTTCAAGACCTTCGCGCAGCGCGTGGAGATTGAACTCGCCTCGAACCTGACGGCGATTGTGGGGCCCAACGGCTGTGGCAAGAGCAACCTCGTGGACGCCCTTGTCTGGGCGTTGGGCGAGGCGAATGTGCGCACGCTGCGGGCGCAGACGCCAACGGAGGTGCTGTTCAGTGGCTCGGCGGCGCATAAACCGCTGGGGCTGGCAGAAGTCTCGCTCTGGTTCAACAACGAGTCGCGCTGGTTGCCCCTCGATGTGGACGAGGTGCAGATTACGCGCCGACTGTACCGCTCAGGCGAGTGGGAATGCTGGATTAACCGCACGCCGGCGCGATTGCGCGACCTTGCCGATTTGTTTGCGGGTACGGGACTCGGACGCGGCGGCTACTCGATTGTGGGGCAGGGCGACATCGAAGCGCTGTTGAACGCCCCGCCTGAGGAGCGACGCCGCTGGCTGGAAGAGGTCGCGGGCGTCGCGCTGTATCGCACACGGCGCAAGGATGCCCTGCGCGACCTCGAATCGGCGCGACTGCATATGACCCGTGTGGACGATGTAATGCGCGAGCTGGAGCGTCAGCGCGAGCCGATGCGCCTCGAAGCCGAACGCGCCCTCGTGTATCGAGAGCTGCAACGCCAGTTGACCACGCTGGAGCGCGACTACCTGATTTATGAGTATCGCGCCCTGCGCCGACGCCTCGCTCAGGCGCAAACGGAACGCGATGCCCTGCGCAAGCAGATTTTGCAAACCGAGCTGGCAATTGCGGAGCAGGAGGCGCAGGCGGAGACCTACGGGCAGGCGATTGCGCAGCTGGAGAGCGCGATGGACACCCTGCGCGCCGTGCTGCAGAGCCAGCTCACCGCGGAGGAGCGTGCGCTTGGCGAGCTGAGCCGCCTCGACGAGCGTGAACGCGCCCTGCAAGAACTCACCCGCACCCTGCTTGAGGAAGCCGAGAGCCTGCGGGCGCAGGAAGCGGAGCGTGAAGCCCGCCTCGCGGAACTACACGCCGCGCTGCAGGCGGTGGAAGCCGAAGCGCAGTTGCTTGCGCCTGCCATTCAACAAAGCGAGATAGAGGCGCAGCAGCTGGAAGCGCAACGCCGCGCGCTGGAAACTGCCTATCAGACCGCCCTGCGCCGCCAGGCGGAGCGAACGCAGGCGCGTCAGCACCACGAGCGCCTACAAGTCGAGGCGGCGGAGACCCAGACCCGCCTGCAGCAACTCCGCAGCGAAGCCGAACACCTGCAAGCCGAGCAACAAACGATTCAGGCGCAGGAGAACGAGCTGCAAACGCGAGTCGATGCGTTGGAAGCGGAGCAGGCGCAGAGCGAGCGCGACCTGCAACGCCTCACACGCGAGGCGCAGGGGCAAACGCGCACAGTGGAGACCCTTCGCGCGCGGGTCCGCGCCCTCGAATCCAGTTTACAGGCGGGCGAGGGGGCAAGTCCTGCCGTGCGCGCGCTGCTGCAAGCCGTGCGGAAAGGCGAACTGCAGGGCGAGTTTGTGCCCGTCGGCGCAGCGCTTACTGTGCCTGAGGCATATCAGGCAGCCATCGCTGCTGCGCTCGGCGGGGCAGTGAACGACATCATCACGCCCACCGAAGCCGAAGCCCGCGCCGCAGTGGAGTGGCTCAAGCGCAACCGTGCAGGCAGGCTCACTTTCCTGCCGTTAGATTTAGTGCGTGGCACGGGCGTC
>CAYYCA010000408.1:0-1818 GCA_964470265.1 uncultured Fimbriimonadales bacterium
CTGTTTTTTGCCCTCACCCCCAGCCCCTCTCCCACGGCGTGGGAGAGGGGAGTCGCGTGCATGCGCCGCGTGGCGGGTTCCCCCTCTCCCGCGTCGCGGGAGAGGAGGCAGGGGGTGAGGGCTGCTGTTTGTTTCACTTGAACCCCCAGTTGGTATCATTCCTCGCTCCGCTCGGAATGACAACGCCTTATTTGCGAAAATGAGCGTGTCATTCCGGGCCGAAGGCGAGGAATCTCGGCACAGGTAGCAACTTGGGTTATTATTATCACTCACCAAACATCGAACTCCAGAACAGCTTCTCCCCGTCAGGCGTCTCCACGCGCTCGATTGCGCCTACGGTCTGAAGAATGCGTTTCACATGCTCCTCGGGCGAGCATTCATCCCACTTCTCAAATCGGCTGAAAGTGCCGCCCAGCGCGTTACAGGTAGGGATTTCCTCCTTCAGATAGGGACCAGCCAGCCCTGCTTGCCACGGTTCGTCGGGCGTTTCGCGGAACCGAAACAGATACACTTCCGCCTCGCCTTCGTCTGTCAGCACCTCTCGCACGCCCATCCACTGGATTTCGCCAGGCGGGCGTCCGAGTTCAGTGGGGAAAATCAGCCAGTCTACCATATCGCTCTGGGCAATCAGCGGTTGCTCAGCATAAGCTCTGGGGAACAGGTCCAGCCGCCCCAGCTCGCGCAGTTTGCGGAACAGCGTGCTGCGCGTCTCATCGCTGGCGGCGATGTAGGTCAGTAGTTCCGCCTCCACAGGTTCGCCATGCTTCACTAGGCTGCGCACGGCATACACCAGCAAATACGGGTCGCGAAACACCTGGATTGCTTCGCGCAGCGCGGGGACAACCACTTCGCGCGAGAAGTAGCCCATCAAATCCAGCAGCACGCCCCCTGCCCACCGCCATCGGAGATGCTCCTCGTCGTCCCAGAGTGCCTGCAGCGCTTCGGGCGATTGGCGCACGGCGAGCCACTGGGCGGCGTCCTGATACGCGCTCACAATCTGCGGGGCATAGGCGTCGAACTCGCCTGAGTGAAACCACCCCTTATCAAAGCCCTCGAGGCATAGCTTGGCGAGTTCGTATCGGAATGCGCCTACCGACGACTGCCCCAGCAACGCCAACGCCTGTGGAAACAGCCGCCGCGCCTGCGCCTCGTTGTCCACCCGAAGCGACGGCGAGTCGGCAATCCCCAGCGCGCCGTGCTGCAGGATTAGCTCACGCAGGGCTGCCCAGCTCTCGTCTGTGTCGATCTCCTTCAGTATCAGACAGGCATAGGCGCGCCCTTCAGGCGAGTAGCGGGCAAAATCGCGCTGGATAATCTGGACGAACGATTGATGCACGCGCTCGCGAGCAAGGCTCAGCAACATCGTCTCCGCGCTGGAATAGAGCGCGAATCGACCTGAACCAAAGAACTCCTCCTCAAAGCTCGGGAACGCCTCGCAGGCAGCTTCGAGCGCCGTGCGACACTCGTCGACCGAGAGACGCTTGAGTTTATCCAGCGCCTCTGCCGCCGCCTTGCGCTCCGCAGCGTCTGCGCTTTTGAGTTTCTGTATCAACGGCGCGACGCGGTTCCGCCAGAACATACGGTCGCCTCCCCAAGTTAGTAATCTTACACCTCATTATTTCGAAGCAACTCTACCAAATCCTTCGCCTTCGCCTCTCCTACTTCGTAGTAAATTTCAAGTAGGCTAAGAGCGTGTATGGGAAGTAAAACTTCAAAAATCCGTGAAGTGAGTGATGGGGTTTTGACCAATCAACTCCCCATCACTCATTCGGCTGAAGCCGTTCCTGTGCAAGCAAAGCCCGCCTGCGCGGGCTAAAA
>CAYYCA010000409.1:0-1806 GCA_964470265.1 uncultured Fimbriimonadales bacterium
AACTTGGTCGCACCTCCCCTACCCCTGGAGAGGCGGGTTCCTCCCCACCCGCCTCTCGCTTATTTTTCGTAGCACGGACAATCTTGTCCGTGCCCCTGCTTGGACAGGACTGTCCAAGCCACGAAATCAAAAAAATCCCCCTGCGGAAAGGATGCGCCGCAGGGGGTGTGGCGGTGGCGCTGGACGGTGCTGATGAGAGTCGTCTAAATCATCGCCGCCTACGCAGCGCCTTCCGCTCTGGGGTTTCCCCCGCGCCTATCGGGATTATGCCGTTTAGGGCGTTGCCTCTTTTCTGTGCATATACGGGGAACACGCCGAATCTCGCACGCTTGCGGGTATAATCGGCGCGATATGGCGGAGCTTATCCTCTACAACACGCTGACGCGCACGGAAGAGCCGTTCACGCCCCGTGAGCCGGGCAAGGTCTCGATGTACGCCTGCGGGCTGACCCCGCAAGCCCCCGCCCATGTGGGGCACATGCGCGGGGTCGTCGTGATGGACATCGTAGGACGCTGGTTCGAGCAACTCGGCTATGAGGTCAACTTCGTGCAAAACTTCACCGATATCGACGACAAAATCATCCGCCGCGCGCACGAGGAAGGCATCAGTACGACCGAAGTCGCAGAGAAATACAGCCGAATGTATGTGGAAGACGCCGAGGCGCTCGGCGTGCGCCTGCCCCGCTTCGTGAAGGTGACCGAGAACATGGACGCCATCATTGAGATGGTGCAGCGCCTCGTGGACGACGGCTACGCCTATGTGGTAGACGGCGATGTCTATTTCGAAGTAAACAAGTTCCCGGAGTACGGCAAGTTGTCGGGGCGCAGCGTGGAGGAGATGCAGGCGGGCGCGCGGATTGAAGTGGACGAGCGCAAGCGCAACCCTGAAGATTTCGCGCTTTGGAAAGCCGCCAAGCCCGGCGAACCCGCGTGGGACAGCCCGTGGGGCAAGGGGCGTCCGGGTTGGCATATCGAATGCTCCGCGCTCAGCCTCAAATATCTCGGCGCGGCGTTCGATATCCACGCGGGCGGAATGGACTTAATCTTCCCCCACCACGAGAACGAGATTGCCCAGTCGGAGGCGTATCTGCACTGCGAGCAGCCGTTCGCCCGCTACTGGCTGCACTGGGGTCCCGTGCGCCTGCGTCAGGAGAAGATGTCGAAGTCGACGGGCGTGGTGGTGCCCATCCGCGAGCTGCGTCAGCAGTACGAGCCTGCCGTGATTCGCTACTTCCTGCTGACAGTGCATTACCGCACGCCGCTGGAGTTCTCGTATGAGCGTCTGGACGAGGCGAAAGCTGCTCTGGAGCGGATCCGCACGGCGTATCAGCGGGGGCAGGCGTTCCTGCGCGAGCGCGGAGGCGCAAACGCCGACTCCGTCGCAGCGGAGCCGTATGTGCAGCAGTTCCGCGCCGCGATGAACCACGATTTCAACACGGCGCAGGCGCTGGCGGCGGTGTTTGAGGTGGTGCGCGAGATTAACACGCGCCTGAACACGCCCGACCTCGCCGCCAAGCCCGAAACGCCCGCCGAACTCGCAGGCTTGCTCGACGCGCTGCAGTGGATGATGGAGACAGTGCTGGGGATCTCGCTTAGCATGCCCTCCGCGTCGTACAATGAGACTTTCGAACAGCTAATGCAGCGCGTGATAGCGTGGCGACAGGAGCTGCGGGCCCGCAAACTCTACGACCTCGCCGACCGCATCCGCGACGACCTGAAGGCGATGGGCATCCTGCTGGAAGATAGCCCGCAGGGAACAACCTGGCGGATGGGCTAATGTAGCACGGGCGTCCTCGCCCGTGCAGGG
>CAYYCA010000410.1:0-1795 GCA_964470265.1 uncultured Fimbriimonadales bacterium
TACTACACCGACGGCGCGGTCGCCGCTATTCCGCCTGAGTATTTTCAGTTTGCAGAGGCGGCGTGGGCGGGGTCAGGCGCGGGAAGTAGACCGTGAAGCGGGTTCCCTTGCCCACCTTCGACTCTACCTTGATGTAGCCGCCCAGTTGTTGCACCGCGCCCTGTACCGCCGCCAGTCCCAGCCCCGTGCCGTGCCCCTGTGGTTTCGTGGTGTAGAAGGGTTCAAAGATGTGGGGCAGGGCTTCGGGCGGGATGCCGACGCCCGTGTCCGCTACGGTCAGGGTGACATAGCGTCCTGGGGGGATGTCGCCCGAGGCGCGGCGGAGCGTGCGGTTCTGCAAGCTGAGGGTAATCGCGCCGCCTTCGGGCATTGCATCGCGCGCATTCACCACCAGGTTCAGCACAATCTGCAACAGTAGGTTGGGGTCGCCCTGAATCGAACCCAGTTGGGGGTCTACCTCTGTTTCAAGGCGAATATTTTCAGGCAGCACGCGACGCAGGATGTCCAGTGTGCTCTGCAGCCACACGCTCAGATTGATGGGGCTGAGTTGCACTACCTGTCGGCGGGCGTAGGCAAGCAGTTGACGGTTGAGGTTCGCCGCGCGCTCCGCAGCGGCGAGGATGCCGTCCAGATAGCGCAGCGTGGTTTCGTCCTGCACGCGCCCGCGCGCCAGCTCCGCAAACCCTACCACAGCGGTCAACACATTGTTAAAATCGTGCGCAATCCCGCCTGCCAGTCGACCGATGCTTTCCAGACGCGCCGCTTGCTCCAGACGCCGCTGCATACGATGCATTTCCGTCACATCGCTCTGCACGCCCCACGCACGAACGAGCGCTCTGTTTTCAATGATTCCGAAGAAACTATTCAAAATATATCGCTCACTCCCATCCACTGCACGCTCTTTGGAGACAAATCCTTCCACCCGATACCCGCCGAGGATAAAGGCGCGTAACATCTCGAGGTTCTGAGGCTCGTCAGGGATTAAAAGGTCAGGCAGACGAGCGCCCACAATCTCTGCTGGGTCGCTTAATCCGTACATTTGAGCGAAGGCGCGATTACACTCCGCGAGGTAGCTGTAATCGAAAATCATTCGAATCTGTTCCTCAACAGGCAGATTGACAGGAATAGGCTTCTCAAGTTCAAAACGCCAGATTCCCTCATTCGCGTACTGGATAAAAGTACGGTAGCGTTCCTCGCTCTCTTTGAGTTGTTCTTCCAGACGAGTTTTTTCGGTGATATCGAATATCATCAGATGAACGATAGTACGTCCCCGCAAGTTCACTGAAACAAAATGTGTCTCGACGATATGGATTCCCGAATCGGTATGGTGCTTACATACTTGGCTTCCGTACCGCTGAGAGTGAAGGCGAGGTTTAATCTGTGTTTCCCAGCTGTAGTCCTCTGCACAGATACCAATCGGTTGCCCCACTTGGAGTCGGTCTTCACCATAGAAACGGCGAGCGGCCTCGTTAACCATAAGCACCGCTCCTGTCTCGAAGTCGAGCAGCAGTTGCGGGATGTTGCTCTCATGGAACAGCTGTCCCCCCCACTCATGCACTTCAAGGGCGTGTTCCAGCTCCGCAACACGCCTGCGCAACTTTTCTAACTCTTGCTGCAGCGACTGAGGCGTCTCCTCGGACATGCGAACCTCCGACTTACTGATAATTATTATGGCGGTTTTTGGAATATTCCTGCTGTTTTTCCCAGCCGAAAGGATTGTTGGTTATCAATTGCCGTGACTGTCGGTAAAGGCGCGCCTGCTGTTTTTCGCCCTCACCCCCAGCCCCTCTCCCAC
>CAYYCA010000411.1:0-1784 GCA_964470265.1 uncultured Fimbriimonadales bacterium
CTGGTGTTCGGGCTGCCCCTGTTAGATGCAGGACTGGCGGTTGTGCGCCGCGCCCTCAGTGGACAGCCGATTCACAAACCCGACAAGAAGCACATCCATCACCAGCTGCTGGAGCGGGGATTGACCCAGCGTCAGACGGTGCTGATTCTCTACGGCGTCGCGGCGGCGATGGCGATTGTCGCGGTCATCCTGTTCCGCAGGGCGATGGGGTAGGTACAATACCAATATGCATACCCCCCTCGCCTATCTGAGAGAGAAACTGGGCGACCTGCCCTGCAACGACGCGCTCAGCGCCTATCAGGAGTGGTGGGAGACCACAGGGCGCGGGCTGTCGGAGACCATCGACCGAGCGGGAACCCCATGGTTGCGCCAGCGCGACCGCTTTGGCAAGCGGGTGGACGAAATCGTGATGCCCGAAGGCTATGCGACGCTCGTTCAAGAAGGCTACAAACACGGCGCAGTCTGGCGAGTCATCGAGGAAGGCGACTGGCAGGGCAGCTTCGCGTTGGGCTACATCACTTCCTATTACGATCCTGGGTTGTATTGCCCTCACACCGTGAGCCTCTCCACGGCGGTTCCATTACACAAGTACGGCTCGCCCGTGCTCAAAGAGCGGTATCTGCCGCGCATGCTGCGGCGCGACGGCGAAGCGTGGCAGGGCGCGACCTGGATGACTGAAGCGGGCGGCGGCTCCGACCTGGGTGCAAATGTCAAAACGATAGCGGTTCCCGACGGCGACGCTTACAGGCTCACAGGCGAAAAGTATTTCTGCAGTAATGTGAACGCGGAGCTGGCGGTGGTCGCGGCGCGTCCGCAGGGCGCGACTGAGGGGGTGCGGGGGCTTGCGCTGTTTCTGGTTCCACGCTATCGCGAGGACGGCGGTCTGAATTATTTCATTCGGCGCATTAAGGACAAAATCGGCACGCGCTCGGTCGTCACGGGCGAGGTGGATTTGCAGGAGAGCGTCGGCTATCTGCTGGGCAGCGCGGAAGCGGGCGTCTACCTGATTCTGGAGGTATTGAACATCTCGCGTGTGGCAAACAGCGTTGGGAGCGTCGCTTTGCTCCAGCGCGCGATCGACGACGCCGAGTCGTTCGCGCGGGGGCGCATCGCATTCGGCAAGCCTCTGATAGAACACCCGCTGATGCGCACGCAGTTCGCCCGCTGGCGTGCGACTCTGGACGGCGCGTTCGCGCTGGCGTGGGAGACAGTGCGTCTGCTGTCGGAAGTGGGGCTGCAGACTCCGCCCTACAGCCCGCGCTATCACCTGTTCCGCCTGATTACGCACCTTGCCAAATACTGGACGGCGGAGCAAGCGGTTCAGGCGTCGAAGTGGTGCATGGAAGTGCATGGCGGCGCGGGCGTGCTTGCCGAGTTCGGCGTGGAGCGATTGCTCCGTGAGGCGATGGTGTTGCCCATCTGGGAGGGTGGGAGCCACCGCCAGATGCTCGACGCGCTGGAGGTGATGCAGCGGCGTGGCGCGCACCAGCTCCTGCTGGAGCGTTTAGCCCCCTCTGCCGACCCCGCCGAACTGCGGGCGTGGCGCGAGCGGCTGGAAGCGTACCTGCAACAGCCTCAAGACGCGCAGGAAGCCGAGTTGGAAACGCTAATCCCCCCGCTGGCGGAGTGGGTGGGGCAAAGCCTGAAGCGAGGTTGACAAATGACGCGGCTAAATCAAGGCTTCGCGGGAAGCCTTACCACTGCAGGTATAATCTTCCCTGTCTATGGAGCGCAACTACCGAGAGACGCTGAACCTACCGAAGGACGAGCAAACTATCCCCATG
>CAYYCA010000412.1:0-1768 GCA_964470265.1 uncultured Fimbriimonadales bacterium
TCCTCCTGCCCCTGATGCTCCAGCACTGCTGAGGCGGGGATGTCGCAAAACCGCGCTTCGATGCCGAGTTCCGCCGCCGTGCGCAGCGCGACCAGCTCGGGCGAGTAGTCGCAGAACGGATAGAACACCACCTGCGGGGCGAGGTCGGCGGAGGCTTGGTGCGCTTGGGGTTGGCGATAGGCTAAAATCGCCAGCGGGGCGACGGCGTCGGGCGCGGTGAGTGCGCCAATCAGGTGATTCGCGTCGCTGGGACCTTCAATCAGCACGAGGCGCGGGCGCAAGGCGCGAATGACAGCCGCCGTCGCGCGGGCAATCGCAGGCGAGTGGTGGCGCACTGGAATCACATGCACGCCCCGAACACACACTGCACTCACAGCGACTTCAGCCAGCGCCGCGTCTCGTACAGCTCCTTCCATATGCGCCCCTCGCGCTTCTTGGCGACGGTCTCCAGATACTCGGTCAACGCCTCTAAATCGGATTTATCCTCTTTGGCGATGGCTCCGACCAGCAGGCGCATCACATGTTGCCCGTTCACTGTGCCCTCGCCGAAGTGCGTCGCCAGCAAGCAGCCGCCGAACAGCACGCTCACGGCTTCGGCAGTGCTCATCACCGTGGAGGGCGTTTTCACTTTCTGCTCGCCGTCTAAGGTCTGCCCGCGGCGCAGCTCCTGAAACACGGTGGTCAGCGTCTCCACAAGTTCATCGGAGAGGTCTGCTTGCAGTTCGTGGTCGGCGAGGAGTTCCTGCGTGCGCTGGCGCACGACCGCCATCTCCTGCTTCAGGTCGCTCAGCACGGGCAGTTCCACGAAGTTGAAGCGTCGCTTGAGGGCGGAGGACATCTCGTTCACGCCGCGGTCGCGCGTGTTGGCGGTGGCGATGATGTTGAAGCCGCGCTTGGCGTACTCGATGCGCTCCAGTTCGGGAATGGCGATGGCTTTCTCGGAGAGGATGGAAATCAGCGCGTCTTGCACTTCCGCCACACAGCGCGTGATTTCTTCAAAGCGGGCGATGCGTCCCTCGCGCATGGCGGTCAGAATCGGGCTGGGCACGAGCGAGCGGTCGCTGGGACCTTCCGCCATCAGCAGCGCGTAGTTCCACGAATATTTAATCTGGTCTTCGGTTGTGCCCGCAGTGCCCTGTACGGTGAGTTTCGAGTCGCCACAGATGGCTGCGCTGAGGTGTTCGGAGACCCACGATTTGGCGGTGCCGGGTTCGCCCACCAGTAGCAGGGCGCGGTCGCTGGCGAGTGTGGCGATGGCGACTTGAACGCGGTCGCGGTCGCCGATGTATTTGGGCTTGATGTTCAGCTCCGCGTCGCCTAAGATGAACTTTTCAACGGCGCGGGGTGAGAGGCTCCAACCTGCGGGGCGCGGGTATTTATCCCACGCTTTCAATCGTTGCAGTTCGTCCTGACAGCGCGCTTCAGCAGGGGCGCGGATAATCTCGGCTTGCATGGCGGGGAATATTGTACCCGTCAGAGCAGGGTATACTGCTATGGGAGGCGAGTATGTCCAAGTTGGTTGCCGCGCCATCGGTTTCAACAGAAGTATCGGAGATTATCGAGCAGCTGAAGACGCGAGGCATCCATATTCCTTCGTTGGAGTCGGTGTCAACCTTCCTGACGGCGCACCCCGAACTGGCGCGATTGCTTATCCCAACCGTAGAAATAGCCCAGAATCGTCTGCCTAAAGCCGAGCTATCTTTGGAACACTATACAGACCCCGAGATTGAGGACGAGTACCTTGCGCTCTATGCCCGCTACGCCGATT
>CAYYCA010000413.1:0-1748 GCA_964470265.1 uncultured Fimbriimonadales bacterium
CGACGAAGTAGCGCGAGACATCCCCCGCCCCATCCGTGAACTGGAACTCATAACCGCTGGCGCGTAGGCGATACAGACGCGCGTTGGGCTGCGCTTTGAGCTGACTCGCAATCGACTGGCGAGCCGCTCGGATAAACTCGTCGGAAACGCGCACAGCGGTATGCCTGTCAGGGTCGTCAAACTGAACGAGTATTCCATTCGGCGACACGGCGAGGATGCGCGAATATCGTTCGGGGATAGTCACAACACGGAAGGCGGGATAAGGAGGCGGCTCAACGGGCGGCGGCTCCAGAGCCGAATCGTAACGGGAATGGTGGGGCATAATACCAGAGTAGTTTGTGTCGTATTCCGCAGGCAGCTCCGCAATCAGCTGGTTCACGGGCGGGAAGCGTTCCTGCGTCGCGCTCCAGAATCGTTGTCGCTGGGTGGGCGTGAGTCCGTCGATGGGCAACCATTCGCCCGAGAGCGCCTGTCGGCGTTGCAGCGCGTTGAGCGACGCCCAGAAGCGCAGCGCGGGCGATGCGTCGCTCAGCGGGCGTACAGGAAACTCGGCGGCGGGCAGCCAGTTGAACGCGGCGGTCTCCAGAAAGAAGTTCGCCTGTTCGGGGGTCATACGCGCCGCTAAGTCGGCGTAATCGCTCAGCTCCAGCCAGCCGCCTGCCTTGAACTTGCGTTCCAGCGGGCGCAACGCCTCTTCGGAGAACTCAAGCGGACGCCGCTCCCAGTAGCGCTGGGTGCGCATCAGCAGGTAGCCCGCCTCGTCCAGGCGCGCCCAGAAGTTGGCGCGAAGGTAGGGGAGCAGCGCATGGGCGTCGCGCAGATGCGTGTGGCGTATACTGAGCACGGACGCGCGAAAAGCGTCGGCAATCACGGGAACGCCCGTCAGCCACGCGAACCACTCCGCTACATCCGCAGCCGTTACGCTGACGTAAATTGGGTTCGGATACGGGTCGTCGATGTGATAATACGCTCGGATCGGCGGTTCCGCGCGGCGGCGCACGGCAGGCGGTTCAGGTAGACGCGCCTTCAGCTCCGATTCGGGCGTCGCCCACGCTGCCCACGCCTGCGCCCACGAGTGCTGCTCTATGTAAGCGCGCGTCTCGTAATAGAAAGCGGAAAAGCTGCGGTACAGGGTATATGCTTTCGGCTCAGAAGACGGTTTGCCTGAGGGGGACAAGAGGATTACATGCGCGCTCGTCGGCGTAGGCGCGACGCCGTAAAACTCGTACTCCAGACCATCGGGGCGACCTGGCGACTGGCGAATCCACACACCCAGCCACGCGGGGTTGGTCGGCGCGATTTCTGTCGTATAGGAGAGGCGTCGGTCGGGGTCATTATACAGGCGACGACGCTCCCGAACCTCGCGCGGCGCGAGGACCTCCGAAGGCATCGGGTAGACGCCGCGCAGGGGGCGCGTGCTTAGCCCGACGGTCTGCCCGTTCAGCAACGCGCGGAACGCCTCCTCTGGCATCAGCGCGAGGCACTCCAGCAGCGCGCGGGAACTGTCATGGACAATTGTCTCCAGCGGCGGCTCGTCGGCAGTTGCGCTGCGCAGCGACTGGGGGGTCATTGGGGAGTCCAGCACGCGCTTGAGCTGCCGTTCGTAGGGCGACAACTGGCGCAAAGGCTTTTTGCTTAGCTCGTCTTTGCGCTGTTGATATTGCTGGAGCGTCATGCGCCACACTTCCTGCGCCGCGCGGCGCAGGTCGCGCAGCGCAGTCTGCTGGGCGTCGCGCAGGGCGCGCGCC
>CAYYCA010000414.1:0-1745 GCA_964470265.1 uncultured Fimbriimonadales bacterium
GGGGTTCTTGGAAAATGATGCTTCTACTCCCAGTTTGAGGTAGAGTGCTGTACCCATATTAGGAGGGGCTTGGGGGATGAGGTTAGGAAAACCGAGTGCATGCGCAGGGCAGTTGAACCTAAGCGTTGTACCCTTGTCAGGAGGGGGACAGAGGGTGAGGGCTGCAGTTTGTTTCATTTGAACCCCCAGTTGGTATAAGCGCGTCGTTTTAATCGCAGGTGGCTCCTGTTGTAGGAATTCATACGACGGGAGTGAATAAGGATGCCATGCTTCGCCGAAGTTCGACGCTGGCTTTTTTGCTGACCCTCGCGCTTGCCTCTGCTCAGTCGCTCCAGGCGGAAATCGACGCTTTGCTGGATGTAGAATGGCTGCGCTACGGTTATTGCGGCGTGGTGGTGCGCGATTTGCAGTCGGGCGAGACGCTCTATCGACGCGATGCCGAGCGTATGCTCATCCCTGCCTCCAATATGAAGCTCATCGTCACAGCAGCGGCGCTACATTTGCTGAATCCCGACTATCGGTTTCGCACGCGAGTATGGATGCGAGGAACGCTCTTGTCCGACGGGACGCTGCAAGGCGATTTGATTTTGCAGGGCTTGGGCGACGCGACGCTGGAGTGGCGCGACCTGCAGACACTGGCGCAGCGCGTGCGCGAGGCAGGCGTCCAGCGCGTGCAGGGCTATCTGCTTTATGACGACTCATGGCTGGACGCCGACCGCTACGGTTTCGGCTGGAGCAACGACGATGAACCCTACGGTTATCAGGCGCAGATGAGCGCGCTCTGCGCTGAACGAAACGCCGTGCGCCTATACGCAAAACCCGCCGCGCAGGTGGGCGAACCTGCCATCATCCGAGTCGAGCCACAAACCGATTATGTGGAGATTGTCAATCTTACTCGCACTGTAGCGCAGGGGACGCGCAACGCCGCCGTTGACGCGACGCGCACGCGCGCTCGGAATCAAATCGTTGTGTTCGGCGCAATCGCGCAGGGCGCAGAAGAAGTCTCACTTGGCAGATACTCTGTGGAAAATCCCTCGCACTATGCAGCGCATCTGTTCCGTCAGGCGTTGCAGGCAGCGGGAGTATCTGTAGAAAGAGGAATTGCGCCGAATATGACGCCGCTGCCCCCTCGTGGCACGGACAGGACTGTCCGTGCCACAGAGGGCTTGGACAAGAATGTCCAAGCCACGATTCTCATCGCCGAACACCTCTCGCCGCCTCTGCGCGAGGTGATTGCGCTCATCAATAAGCCCAGCGACAACTTGTTGACCGAGATGACGCTCAAGGTGATTGGCAAAGAGAAACGCGGCGAGGGAACCACGCAGGCGGGGATTCAGGCAGTGCGCGCATTCCTGCAGCAGGCGGGGCTGGAGATGGGCGCGGCGCACATGGTAGACGGCTCCGGACTTTCGCGCATCAACGGCGTCAGCCCCGAAAACTTCGTGCGCCTGCTGGAGTATATGCATCGCTCGCCCCACGCGGAAGCGTTTCGAGAGTCGCTGCCGGTGTATGGCGTGGACGGCACGCTACGCAATCGCCTGCGCAACACGCCCGTGCAGGGCAACGGCTTCGCGAAAACAGGCAGTCTGAACCGCGTGAGCAGCGTATCGGGCTACCTGCGCACGAAGGGCGGACGCTATCTGGCGTTCTCAATCATCATGAACGCCTATAACGCGCCCGCTGCCGACGCCCGCGCCCTGCAGGATAAAATAGTCCAGCTGCTCTGGGAGCGATTGTGAGTAATA
>CAYYCA010000415.1:0-1730 GCA_964470265.1 uncultured Fimbriimonadales bacterium
GCTGGGGGGTGAGGTGCAAGTTTCGTCGGAGAGGGGCAGGGGGTGAGGGCGACACAAATCCACCTTATTCCCCACCAGCACCTTCGGCGTTTCAGGGGGCAGGCTCTGCAGCAGACGCCTGTCCGCCTCCTCATCGGGCGCGGACAGGTCGTACACAAACAAAATGACATCCGCCTGCTCAGCGGCGCGGCGCGCCCGCTCGATGCCAATCTGCTCCACCACATCCGCGCTCTCGCGCAAGCCCGCCGTGTCCAGAACCACGATGGGGACGCCCCCAATCTGAAGACTCTCCTCGATTGTGTCGCGCGTGGTACCCGGAATATTCGTCACGATGGCGCGTTCCTCGCCCAGCAGGGCGTTCAGTAGGGACGATTTGCCGACATTGGGACGCCCCACAATCGCGACGCGCGCGCCTTCGCGCAGGATTCGCCCCGCCCGCGCCCCTTGCAACAGCGTGTCCAGCTGCTGAATCAACCCCTCAATCGCGGGCGCAAGCGTCTGCGGGTCTAACTCGCCGATTTCCTCCGAGAAGTCGATATGCGCTTCCACGCTCGCAATCACTCCGAGCAGGGCGTCGCTCAGTTGCTGAACATGCTTCGAAAGTCTGCCCTCGTGGAGCGCAAGCGCGCTGCGCAGTTGCGCGTCGGAGCGGGCGCGGATCAGGTCGGCGACGGCTTCCGCTTGCGCCAGGTCGAGCTTGCCATTCAGGAACGCCCGCAGGGTGAACTCGCCCGGCTCGGCATGGCGCGCCCCCAGCCGACACGCCAGCGCCAGCACGCGCCGCAGCAGGTAGGGACTGCCGTGGCAGTGCAGTTCGGCGACATCCTCGCCCGTGTAGCTGTGCGGCGCGCGGAACGGGATGAGCAGGGCGCGGTCAAGCGCCTCGCCCGCGTCAGGGTCGACAATCGTCCCAAGGTAGACGCGATGGCTCTGCAGGGGCTTCTGGCTCTTGCGCTGAAACATCCGTTCGGCGAGTTCGATGGCCCCTGCGCCGCTGATGCGGACGACGCCAATCCCCCCCTCGCCTGGCGGCGTCGCAATCGCCGCGATGATGTCGGAGCGATCCATCAGAGAAAAGTGTACCTTCAGGCTACCGCCACTCGCCCACCAGATAAAACGAGCCTGTGATGAGGATGAGGTCGTCCAGACCTGCAAGTTCCCTTGCCTTATCGAACGCCTGCTGGGGATGGGAAGCGGTCAGCAGCAGGGGCGGGCTGCGGCGCGGGTGTGCCCTCAGCCACGCCTGCGCGCTGTTTAGTAGCGTCTCAGCGGTATGTGCGCGTGGGCTGGGAACAGGCGTGAAAATCGCGACCTCTGTAAGCGGCAGCAGGTGTTTGAGCGTGTCGGACGGCTCGTGGGGAGCGAGCATGCCGAACACGAGGATGAGCCGACGGTACTTGAACAGGCGCGGCAGCGCCTTTGCCAGCACGGCGGCGGCGTCGGGATTGTGCGCCCCGTCCAGCACGATGCGCGGCGACTCGGCGACGACTTGCAGGCGTCCGGGCAGGCGCGCCGCCTGAACGCCGCGCTCGATGGCAGAGTCGGGAATCGCATAGCCCCGCTCGCGCAGCAGCACAGCGGCGGCGACGGCGCACGCCGTGTTGTGGCGCTGGTAGTCGCCAATCAGATAGGGCTGTAAAGCCAGTTCCCAGTCGCCGCAGCTCACGCGCACGGCGGAATCGGTTGGGGAGGGGAGGGGGGTGTAGAGAAAAGCGTCCGTAGCACGGACA
>CAYYCA010000416.1:0-1714 GCA_964470265.1 uncultured Fimbriimonadales bacterium
CTCGTTGAACACCAGCCGATTGTAGGGATTCTCCAGCGTGACCGCGCGGAAGAGCGCCTGATGTTGGTTGGGGTTCCCTGTGTCGCGTTGAGCAAGAATATACACATAAGTCGCGCGTCGGTCAGCGCGGCGTGCGAACCCGATGGTCGCGCGGGTAAGCGTTTCGCCTTCAAAAACGCGCTGGGGGTAGTTTGGTCGGTTCACGCCTGAGCGTGCATGAAACACCAGCAGGTTGCCTGAGCGCGTGACCACTGCGCCCACTTCGCTGAGCGGCGAGGCAACAACGGGCGACACAATGTCTTCGTCAAGCGTGCGTCGCCACACTCCATTCAGCTGGTTCGGGTTGATACAGAGAATCTCGCGGTTTCCGGCGCGCGCAAGCAAAGCGCGTCCGAAGAGGGACGGCGCGAGGCTATGCAGAGATTGCGTAGACACACGGCGCGCCGTGCGCAGATTGCCCGTGAGCGCATCGTATTGCAGGATCCACCCGCTGGTGGTGCCGATATAGAACATCCGCCCGATGTTGACAAGGTTCGTGGAGAACGCGCCATACAGCGCGGGCACAGGCGCGCTCTGCCCCACGCGCACGCCGTCCCCGCGAATCGCATAGAGCCGATTGTCACTCCCCGCAACATAAAGGCGTCCATTGAAGACGAGCGGCTCCAGATCCAAACGCGGCGACACACCCACAGGGAACGCGACCACATTGAACGGGTCGCTACTCGTGTCGTTAAGTCGCACCCGCTCTAAGTCGATCCGGAGGAGCTGATTGCCGCGTCCCGTGAACCACCCAGAGCCGAGCGCGACGCTGAACCCTGTTGGCGTGAAATTCCGTAAGGGACGCCCGTAAACAAGGCGTTCATTTCCCAAGGGCATACTCGGCTGCGTATCTTCTACCAGGTCGCGAGTCCAGAAGATACGCGTGTCGTTCGTGGCAACATCGGTACCCATCCAGAACATCCGCCCCTGATAGAGCACGGGAGCGACATGTTGAACCTGATTGCCGTAGCACCACGCACGGAAGGCAACCCACGCAGAGCGCACCACGCCCGCAGTAAACTCGCCCAGCACCTGCGGCGCAGCGCCATTGCTGGGGGACGCTGTGAGCGAAGCCCATGCGCCGTCCGTTGGAATAGAGCTGCCCGGCGGGGTCAGGCGGACAAGATAAAGCATTTCGCTTCCGGGAGACAGAGGGCTGCCCGCGCCACTTATCGGGCGGCTTCCCGAAACCTGACCGTCGCCCGCCGGGTTCTCGAACAGCGCGACCGTCCAGTTAAAAGTCTCGTCCAGCTCATATTGAGTTAGCCCGAAATTGAGGTTATCCCATCCGTTCCCATCGTTAATGAGGCGCACGCGGAACACTGCGCTGCCTTGAGATACGGATTGCCCTGCGGGCGATTCGAGTTGCCACCGCCATTGGACTACCTGCCCTACCCGCACCTGCGATTTACCAGAGAAGGCGGTCAGGTTCCCGTTGGCGGTTGCAGTGGCGCGCAGCTGAAAAGTCGTTCCCGCCCAGAGCATCCCGTTTGGCGTGCGCGGCGCGCCTGAGGATAAATCGGCGCACGCAATCGCAAAAACTCCCAAAGCTCCCCACAAAACGCCCCACAATCGTGTCATCGGTCGCATTCCTCCCAGGGAAGGCTTTCCACAACAGGCGGCTATTCAAGCAGGTAATATCGACTGGCGGAGTAGGCGTCGCAACTCGTCGGCG
>CAYYCA010000417.1:0-1687 GCA_964470265.1 uncultured Fimbriimonadales bacterium
CGCCATGCACCTCCAGATACTCTTTGGGCACGCTGGGGTCGCCTGTGGTGAGGTAATACAGCACGCCGATAGAGCCGTCCTCGAACTCAATCACCAGCTGCGCCGTGTCGGGTTCGTAGCTGCGCAGGTGGGCGGCGCATACACGCTTAGGCAGGGCGTTGGCGAGGAACATCATTACATCGATGAAATGGCAGCCTTCACTGACGACGCGCGAACCGCCTTCCGCCGAACCGCGCATCCAGTGCCCCTGCTCCAGCGGTCCCGCGTTCACGCGATAGAGCATACTCAGCGGCTCAGTGCGGTTTTTGAAATGCTCGGCAATCTGGCGCACGAAGGGCGAGAAGCGACGGTTGTAGCCCACCAGTACGCGCCCGCCTGTTTCCTGATAGACGCGCTCCACTTCCGCGAGCTGCTCAAAGGTGATTGCGAGGGGCTTTTCCAGGAAGGCGGGCTTGCCTGCCTGCATCGCGCGGATGGCGTAGGGCGCGTGGGTGTCGTGGCGCGTGGCGATGAGGACGGCGTTGATGTCGGGGTTGTCGAAAATCTCGCTGGGGTCGCTGGTCGCGAACTGGAAACCGAACTTATCGGCGACGCCTTTGGCGGTGTAGCCGCGTGCGGTGCAGACGCCGATGAGCTCCACATCGGCGATGCCCTGCAGGATGGGCAGCAGCGTGCCTGTGGCGAAGTTGCCTGCGCCAATCACGCCAAGTTTCACCTTTGCCTGTTTGGGCGCGGCAGGCTTGCTCGACGGCACACGGCGCGCCACTTGCGTTTGCTGGGGATACTCAATCAGCGCGCCGATGACCTTGCCCCCTTCAGGGCTGGCGAGCAGGTTGTAGGCTTCCGCCGCGCGCTCGATCGGGTAGCGATGGGTGATGAGCGGCTCCACCTGTACCCTGCCTTCCGCCAGCAGGCGCAGGAACTCGCGCAGGTTCTCGCGCTCCGTCCAGCGCACGTAGCCGATAGGGTAGTCGATGCCCATCTCCTCGTACACGGGGTCGTAGCGCCCTGGTCCGTAGGAGCGCGAGAGCAGCACGGTGAGTTCTTTTTCGTAGTAGAGGCGCTGGGGCACATCCATCTTGAGTAGCCCGACGACGACCACCCTGCCCCGATCGCGCGCGATTTCGCCCGCGAGTTCAATCGGGTCGTTGGTGCTGCCGCCTGCCGTGAGCATCACGATGTCCGCGCCGTAGCCGTGCGTGAAATCTCGAATCAGCCCCACCACATCGTCGGAGCGCAGGGCGACTCGGTCTGCGCCGAGCCGTTGCGCCAGTTCGCAGCGGGCAGGATTCACATCGATTCCGAACACACGCGCGCCCGTAGCCTTGAGCAGTTGCACCGTAAGCAGCCCCACCAGCCCCAGTCCAATCACCACCACATTATCGCCCAGCTGAGGGCTGGCTTGGCGCACGCCGTGCAGCGCAATCGCGCCGACGGTGGTGAACGCCGCATGCTCATACGGCACGCCGTCGGGGATAGGAACCACCAGATTCTGCGGCACGCACACGATTTCGGCGTGGTGGGCATGTTCCGCGCCTGCGCACGCCACACGGTCGCCCACCTGAATGCCCTCCACCTCGCTTCCGACGGCGATCACCTCGCCTGCGCAGCTATAGCCCAGCGGCGAGGGGGCTTCCAGTCGGGCGGAAACTTTGCGGTAGGTTGCGCCGATGCCCTCCGTGCGCAG
>CAYYCA010000418.1:0-1683 GCA_964470265.1 uncultured Fimbriimonadales bacterium
CTTGAACTCGCGATTAGCGCGATTAGTATTAGGGGGCGATCCCCGCAAGGGGCAGTCCCGTCGTCGGCGGCAGCCCCATCAGCAGGTTCAGGTTCTGAATCGCCTGCCCCGCCGCGCCTTTGACCAGATTGTCGATGGCGCTGATAATCACGGCGGTCTGCGTACGGGCGTCCACCGTCAGCCCAATATCGCAGCGGTTCGAGCCGTAGACCGCGCGCGTGGCGGGATAGTCGCCGAGCGGACGCACGACCACAAATGGCTGCCCCCGATAAAACTCGGCATAGAGCGCGTGCAGGCGTTCGGAGCTGATGGGTTCACGCAGGCGAGCGTAGGCGGTGCAGAGGATGCCGCGCGTCATCGGCACAAGGTGGGGAGTGAACCGAACACGCACGGGCTGCCCGCTCACAAGGCTCAGCGTCTGCTCGATTTCGGGCGTGTGGCGGTGGCGCTCCACGCCATAGGCTTTGAAGTTCTCGTCCAGCTCCGTGAACAGATACTCCACGCTGAGTCGCGACCTGCCCGCACCCGACACGCCCGACTTCGCGTCGATAATGAGGGTTTCAGGTTCCGCCAATCCCGCCTTAATCAGGGGCGCGAGCGCGAGTCCCGCCGCCGTCGGGTAGCAGCCAGGGTTCGCAATCAGGCGCGCGCCCTTGTAGGCGTCCATCGGGGTCAGTTCAGGCAAGCCGTAGACCGCTTCGGGCAACAGGTCGGTCGCTGTGTGTGGTTTACCGTACCACTCGGCGAATACGGCGGGGTCTTTGAGGCGAAAATCGGCGGAGAGGTCGATCACTTTCAGTCCGCGTTGCAGGAGCGCGGGCGCGGTCTCCATCGCAAAGCCTGTCTCGCCCGCCAGAAACGCCACTTCACACTGCCCCGCCAACAGGTCGGGGTCAAATTCGCTGAGCGTCGGCAGTTCCAAGCCGTACAGATGGGGCAACACGCTTGCAATCGGCTTCCCCGCTTCCGAACGCGAAGTGAGTACAGTAATCTGCGCCTGCGGATGCCCGCTGAGCAGCCGAATCAGTTCACTGCCGGTGTAGCCCGTCGCACCGACGACGCCAATGCGTATCACGCCTATAGGATACCTGTTTCAGCCGTTGCCCCAGAAGCGGCGGTCGATGCTTCGGTACTGCACGGCTTCCGCGATATGGGGCAGCTGGATGTTCTCCGCGCCTTCCAGGTCGGCGATGGTGCGGGCGATTTTCATAATGCGGTCGTAGGCGCGTGCGCTCAGTCCGAGCCGTTGCACCGCCGTGCGCAGGTAGCTGCGGACGTCCTCGCCGATGGGGCAGTGTTCGCGCACGAGCTTCGAACTCATCTGCGCGTTGCACACGATGCCGTAGGGCTGGAGCCGTTCCAGCTGGCGCAGGCGGGCGCGCACGACCCGCTCGCGAATCGCCGCCGAACTCTCGCCCGCGTGCAGGGTGAGTAGCTCCTCCTGACGCAGGCGCGGCACCTCCAGATGGATATCGATGCGATCCAGCAGCGGACCTGAGATGCGCTGCAGATACTTGCGAATCATCGTGGGGCTGCAGTTGCACTGCTGGTGCGAGTCGCCGTAGAACCCGCAGGGGCACGGGTTCATGGCAGCCACCAGCATGCACCGCGCGGGGAACTGCACTGCCGCCTGCACGCGCGAGACGGAGACCACGCCGTCTTCCAGCGGCTGGCGCATCGCCT
>CAYYCA010000419.1:0-1681 GCA_964470265.1 uncultured Fimbriimonadales bacterium
CCAGTAGACCCCACAGCAACGCCCACAGGCGCAGACGATAAACTCCTCGCATCGGCGGGAATTGTACCTCTTCTGAGGCGCACCAACGATTCGCTTCAGGTATAATCCCTCGCGTGCAGCCCTACTTTGCCCTGAGCGAGCCGGAGTGTCGACTGTACCACGCCGACGCGCTGACCGCCGAATGCGTGGAGCCGAACAGCATCGACCTCATCATCACCTCGCCCCCCTATAATGTGGAAGTCGTCTACGGAACCCATCGCGACGACCTGAGCTATGCCGAGTATCTGGAGTTCTGCGCGGCGTGGCTGAAACGCTGCTATGAGTGGCTCAAGCCCGACGGACGCTTCTGCCTGAACATCCCGCTGGATAAAAACAAAGGCGGACAACAGAGCGTAGGCGCGGACCTCACCACGCTCGCCAAGCGCATCGGGTTTCGGTATCACTCCAGCATCGTGTGGAACGAGGGCAACATCTCGCGTCGCACGGCGTGGGGGTCATGGCTGAGCGCGTCTGCGCCCTATGTGATTGCGCCTGTCGAGCTGATTGTGGTGCTATATAAATGCGAATGGAAAAAACGCTCAGGCTCAGGCATATCAGACATCACGCCTGAGGAGTTTATGGAATGGACGAATGGGCTGTGGACCTTCAATGGCGAGAGTCGCAAGCGAGTCGGGCATCCTGCGCCGTTTCCGCTGGAATTACCCAAGCGGTGTATCAAATTGTTTAGTTATGTGGGCGATAGCGTGCTGGATCCATTCGCTGGCAGCGGGACGACTCTGCTGGCGGCAGTTATGCACGGGCGTCGGGCGATTGGAATCGAGATCGAAGCGCGCTACTGCGAACTGGCGAAGCAGCGCATAGAAGCGTACCTAAACTCGCGGCAACTGGCGTTGCAAATTCAGGAGGAGCCTGTCGCTTATGAAGCCACCTGAACCGCGCAAGACGATACGCCAGCTAATCCAAGAATACTTCGAAGCGCACCCAATGGAGGATTTGAAGCACGGTCCAGTTGTGGACTGGGTTACGGAACAGTGGCGTCAGCAAGGGCATAAGGAACCCCCTCGCGATCCATGGCGCACGATACGGCGTCTTCATCAGGAAGGCTGGCTCATCAAAGTACGCAAAGGTGTGTACCGCTACGATCCCGAATTAGCGGGCAAGGTTTCGCTGGACGATTTTACGCCTGAACAGAAGCAAGCGATTCTGCAACGCGATGGCTATCGATGCGTCATCTGTGGTAAAGGGCTTGCGGATGGCGTGGAACTGCATGTAGACCATATCAAACCGCGTCATCTGGGAGGGCGCTCAGAGATCGAGAACGGACAGACGCTCTGTGCGCAGTGCAATTTCCGCAAGAAAATCTACAAGCAGACTGAGACGGGCAAGCGGATGTTCATTCGCCTGCTGGAATTGGCAGAGAAGGAGGGGGATACAGCAACAGCCCAATTCTGCCGTGAGGTGTTAAAAGTGTACGAAAAGCATGGCGTGAATGACCACATCCGCTGGGAACGGTAGCAACGGCGATTTCCGCAAGGTATACTACCGATAGTATGCTTCCCGTGAATGACGCGAAACTGTCGCCCTACCTGAACCGCATTTTGCACGGCGACTGCCGCGAGGTGTTGACGCAGCTGCCCGACGCCTGCGTGGAT
Organism: uncultured Fimbriimonadales bacterium; assembly: GCA_964470265.1. GTDB lineage: Bacteria > Armatimonadota > Fimbriimonadia > Fimbriimonadales > GBS-DC > GBS-DC. Next base: position 1,653 of record CAYYCA010000419.1, read on the forward strand.
TTGATTATCACCTCGCCGCCCTACGCCGA
>CAYYCA010000420.1:0-1679 GCA_964470265.1 uncultured Fimbriimonadales bacterium
GCGGAGGGGACGCCAATCCTCTTGCGGCAACCCCTTGTAGGGGCGCGCCCCCGTGTGTGCCCTGTCTTGCCAGCACGCCGCGAACAGAAGTTGCAGGGCACGCACGGGGGCGTGCCCCTACAGTGCCTGCCCAGAGTGTATTATATGACGCGCCGTGGCATCAACCGCCCGCATAATAGATGTATCTCACTCATGCTTCACCCGCACCTGCATCCCCTCTTTCAGCTGCTCCTTCCCGCGGATGACGACCCACGCGCCCTCCTGAAGTCCCTCGGTAATCTCTGTATACTCATAAGTGAAGTAGCCGAGTTTGACCGTGCGCCTGTGGACGCTGTCGTTTTCCACCACCCACACATAGGCTCGGTTTGGCTCCTCGATAACGGCGTCGCTGGGTACAAGCAGGGTTGGCTTGCCGAGGCTGCCCTCGCCGTCGATGCTGACCTCCATGCCGGGGCGCAGTTCAGGGGGCGGCTGGTTCAGTTTCACGACGGCGCGCAGGATACGCACGCTCAGCGGCGAGTCGGGCTTGCGCTCCATCGCGGGCAGGATGGTCTCGATTCTGCCTTCCCAGCGTCGCCCGGGCAGGGCGGGCGCACTGACTTGCACTGTATCGCCCGCTCTCGCTTTGGCAGCGTCCTCCTGAGCGAGTTCCGCCTCAATCCACAGTGATTGGGGGTCTGTCAGCTCGATTACGGGCATGCCCGGCGCGACGCTTTCGCCCGGCTCGGCGTGGATGCGCACCACAACGCAGTTGCGCGGGGCGGTCAGCGCGCGCAGTTCGCGGGCGCGAATCGCCCCCTGCAGGGCGGCGTCGGCTTCGCGTAGGGCGGCGCGGGCGATTTGCACGCGCTCCTGCAACGGTTTCAGACCCTCTTGCTGCGTGCGGGCGAGTTGCAGTTCGGCGCGGGCGGTCTCCACGCGAGCGCGTGCGGCTTCCAGTTCTTCAGGGCGCGCGCCGCGCTGCAGTTGCGTCAGGCGCGCCTCGGCGGCGCGCAGGCGGGCGCGGGCTGTGCGATATGCCTGCTGCGCACGCTCCAGCTCGGCGCGGGGCAACGCGCCCTGCTGATAGAGCCGTTCGGCGCGTTCCGCGTCGCGCTGCGCGAGGTCAAATGCCGACTGCGCCGCCTCCACCTCCTGACGCGCCTGCTCGATCTCCTCGCTGCGCGCCCCGCTTTGAACCAGACGCAGCTGCGCTTCCGCCTCTTTCACCAGCATCTCGGCGCGTCGAATTTGCGCCTGAATCTGGGCGCGGGTGAGCGCGTAGGTCTGCTGCGCCTCGCGCAGGGCGTTCAGGGCGGCTTGGCGGCGCGCGGCGGCGGCTTTCACTGCGCTGACTAAATCCTGCTCCCAAAAGCGTATCAGCGTTTGCCCGACGCGCACCGCTTCGCCTTCCCGAACCAGCACTTCCACCACCTGCGCAGACGCGGGCGGCGAAAGCGTCGCCTGCCAGCCCTTCACGACGCCCTCCGCACTGTAGGGAGTGGTCAGCGTCCCACGCTTTACTTGCACCGCGACCACCTCAGGGGGGCGATTGACGCTCCTTTGCCACAGGAATATCCCCATTACAACTGCAATCAGCCCAAGCGCAACCCACCATCGCCTCCGCATCGCGTATGGAGTGTACCCCTAAACGATTCACCTGCTGGAGCCGATAATCGGTAGGCAGAGTTCGTGGCTTG
>CAYYCA010000421.1:0-1678 GCA_964470265.1 uncultured Fimbriimonadales bacterium
GGGGGCAAGGTGATTGATGGAGCCAAATCGGTTGCTGGTACAGCCGAGTTGAACCTGTGCGTTGTACCCTTATCAGGGGAGCAAGGAGGGGTGAGGTTCGGAAAATCATACCGATCGAGAGTTCAAGTAGTCCAAATCGTCGGCGGGACGCCGACGCTACGCGAAGCGCGTTCGTAGCGTCGGCGTCCTCGCCGACGATTCACAACATCTGAAACCCTAACTAAGTATCACTCTATTTTCGGCAACTCAGTTCGATTGGCGGGTCCAATCCGATTCAGGGGCCAGAACACAAACAACGCCTTGCCGACCACGCGATTCGCGTCCAGCAAGCCCCAGTGGTGTCCGTCGCTGCTGTTGTTGCGATTGTCGCCGAGCATCAGATACTTGCCGGGCGGGATGGGCTGCGAGGGCGTGCGCAACACCTTCTGGCGCTCCGCCTCGTCGAACACGGGCTGGCGCATCGTCTTGTCGCCGCCTTTCCAGATGTCGCCGAAGTCGTTGTATTCGTACACCCAGCCGTCGATGATTTTCATCGAGTATTGCGGGACGCCATTCAAATACGGCTCGTTCAGCAGTTTCCCATTCAGGTACAGCCCCTCGCCTGCCTTAATCTCAATCACATCGCCGGGCAGTCCAATCAGTCGCTTCACGAAGTCGGTTTTGCCTGGCGTCTGCCACGGGTTCAACGCCCAGTCAGGCGCACGGAACACCACGATATCGAACCGCTTCGGCTCGCTGAACCGATAACTGAACTTGCCCACCATCACCACATCGCCGACGCGCAGCGTGGGAACCATCGACTCCGAGGGGATGTAGAACGGCTGCACAAGGTAAGGGCGAATAATCAGGTAGACCAAAATGCCCGCGTAGATAATCGCGTCCAGCAGGTTGTTGACGAACCGCGCGGGACGGCTCTGCAGCGGCGCGACGCCCAATCGAACCACGAGGCACACCGCCATCGTGATAACAATCGTGGCGACGGGCAGCCGCGCCAGCGTCTCAATCCAGTTCAGTGGACCGGTCGGCGGGGTAAACGGCTCCATCAGCGGCTCATATCCTCTTTCAGGCGCGCGGCTTTGCCCGACAGGTTGCGCAGGTAATAGAGTTTGGCGCGACGCACTTTACCCTTGCGCACGACCTCGATCTTGGCGACCATCGGCGAATGCACGGGGAAGGTGCGCTCCACGCCCACGCCGTAAGACACCTTGCGTACGGTAATCGTGTCGGCAATGCCGCGATTCTTACGGGCAAGCACCACGCCCTCAAAAATCTGGATCCGCTCTTTGCCGCCCTCCACCACGCGCACATGCACGCGCACAGTGTCGCCCGGACGAAAGTCGGGCACATCGGTCTTCAGATAGGGCTTCTCTACTTCCTGCAACACGGTGTGGTTCATCATAGCACCTCGCTTTTTGAGTTCTGCTAACGCGCCTATAGGATACCCAACGCGCGAAGGAAAAGTATACCCACTGGCGGTGCAGAGGGCGATTGCCTGCTTTGAGTTGTGGGCAGATGAGGCAGACCCTGCTTATACCAATCGCGGGTTCAAGTAGCACAAATCGTCGGCGGGACGCCGACGCTACGAAGGCGCTTCGCGTAGCGTCGGCGTCCCGCCGACGATTGGCACTACTTGAACCGCCAGCTGATATTATACCAGCTCCCGCGACGCGGGAGAGGG
>CAYYCA010000422.1:0-1675 GCA_964470265.1 uncultured Fimbriimonadales bacterium
CTTCCTGATTGAGCATTACGCGGGGGCGTTCCCGCTGTGGCTTGCGCCTGTGCAGATTGCCGTGCTACCGATTGCCGACCGCCATAACGAATACGGCGCGCAGGTACGCCAACGGCTCGCCGACGCAGGCTTCCGTGTGGAGCTGGACGCCCGACGCGAGACGCTGGGCTACCGCATCCGCTACCACCAGACTCACAAGACGCCCTACATGCTGATTCTGGGCGACAAAGAGGTGGAGGGCGGCGTGGTCTCCGTGCGCAGCCGCGATGCGGGCGATCTGGGACAGATGACCATCGAGGCGTTGGTGGATCGCTTACATAAGGAGGTAGATGGCGAATGACCCTCACCGAGTTCAAAGCGAGTCTGCGCAGCGACGCGCCGCCCAATCTCTCGCCGCCGCTGCTGGGACTATGGTACGACGCGAAAGGCGATTGGAACAAGGCGCACCAGACCGTGCAGCACGACGACTCCGCCGAGAGCGCGTGGGTACACGCCTACCTGCACCGCAAAGAGGGCGATATAAGCAACGCGCACTACTGGTATCGCCGCGCGGGCAAGCCCCCCTTCACAGGCTCGCTGGAGAGCGAGTGGGAGCAGATTGCGCAGGCGTTGCTGGAATAATGTCTAAGGTATAATTACTCTGCCGATGACCGCGCGAGAGATTATCGAGATCCTGCGTAGCGATCCCGAAGCAGCGCAGTTGTTCGAGCTGCCTAAGCAGCTCGAACAACTGCGTGAAGAGATGAATGCACGCTTCGACGCGATGCAAGAGTATGTGGATAGTCGCTTCGAGGCAATGCAAGAGTATGTGGATAGTCGCTTTGACGCGATGCAAGAGTATGTAGACCGACGGTTTGACGAAGTCGACCGACGGTTTGATGAGGTAGACCGACGGTTTGACGAATTCGACCGACGGTTTGATGTGAGCGACGCTCGTCATGACCGTACGGAACAGCGTTTAGACCGAATTGAGAAAGATTTGGGCTATCTCAAAGGGCGCGACCGCGAGCGCTGGTTCCGCGACAACGCCAAAAACATCTTCGGACGATTTATGAAACGCCCGCAGGTTGTGGATTTGCCCGACTTGGAAGAGATTCTGGGCGAGGACACGCTGACTCAGGAGCATCGCGACCTGCTTGCGGAGGCGGATTTAATCGTGCGCGGTATTGGACGCGATACGCAGCGCGAGGTGTTCGCCGTGCTGGAAGCTTCGTGGAAAGTGGATAGCAACGATGTGGAGCGGGCGCGCCGCCGCGCCGAAGTGCTGCGGCAGTACGGTCTGCACGCTGTGCCTGTGGTCGGCGGTGTGGAGACCATCGAGGCGTTCGCGCTGCCTGAAGACGTGACGCTGTTCATCGACGGTAAAGTGCATAACGCGCCGCTGTTGCGCTAACCTTCCTGTTGCACGGACAGGAATGTCCGTGCCAATATAATAAGTCCCTCAAATGTTAAGCCGTCCCTGAAACGCGGGCAGGCTTTCGGTACGACGGCGTCCCCGCCGTCGCCCTGCCGAGTATGCTCTTGACGCCGATGGTGGGGACGCCATCATACCAAAACGAGGCGATTTCACTTTTGAGGAACTTAAGTCCCTCAAAGATTAAATCGTCCCTATTCCAAGCCGCTTCGCCCCCCTCCTTAGGGTTCCCCCCGCTTCGCGAGGGGAACCGAAAACTGG
>CAYYCA010000423.1:0-1668 GCA_964470265.1 uncultured Fimbriimonadales bacterium
ATGCGTGGTGGTCGCCGATTGTGGGCGTACTGTTGGGGCTGCCGCTGGATGTGAACGCCGCCGTCGCGCTGCCCATCCTGCTGCCGTTAGCCGAAGCCGGCTTGCCCATCGGTACGCTGATCGCACTCATGATGGCTACGACACTCGCCTCCTTCCCCGAAGCCGCCGTGTTAAAGTCGCTCATCGGCTGGAAGGGGCTGGCGAAGCTCGGCGCATGGTACTTCGCCTACTGCTCCGCAATAGGAGTGTTGCTCAATCTGATGTTCGGGTAATGAACGCGCCTACCGCCGCTTGCCGAACGGCGGCCACTTGCGCTTCTGCATTCGCTGCTGGAACTTCGTCATCTGCTTCATCAATTTGCGCATTTCGAACAGCTGGTTCACCAGCGCGGAGACCTCTTCCAGCTTCGTGCCGCTGCCTTTGGCGATGCGCAGTTTGCGACTGTAGTTGATGATTTCGGGATGGCGACGCTCTTGCGGGGTCATCGAGAGGATAATCGCCTCCGCGCGTTTGAGCGCGCGGTCGTCAATCGGGGCGTCGCCGAACTGATTTTTAATCTGGCTGAAGCCGGGCAGCATCTTAATCAGTTGCTCAAACGGTCCCATTTTGCGGATCTGTTGCATCTGCGCGAGCATATCTTCGAAGTCGAAGCTCGCCTCGCGCATTTTCTTTTCGAGGCGTTTCGCTTCCTCTTCCTGCATGGTTTGCTCGACGCGCTCGATGAGCGACAGCACATCCCCCATGCCCAGAATGCGGCTGGCGACGCGGTCGGGGTAGAAGGGTTCGAGGGCGTCGGTGCGTTCGCCTACGCCGACGAAGCGCACGGGTTTGCCCACGACGGCTTTCACGGAGAGGGCTGCGCCCCCGCGCGCGTCGCCGTCCATCTTGCTCATGATTACGCCCGTTAGTTCCAGCCGTTCGTGGAACGCTTGCGCGACATTCACGGCTTCCTGCCCTGTGGTGGCGTCCACTACAAGCAGCGTCTCACTGGGCTGTAGCACAGTGTGCATCCGTTGCAGCTCGTCCATCAGCGGTTCGTCTACCTGCAAGCGTCCCGCGGTGTCTACAATCAGCACATCGTAGCCGTTCGCGCGGGCGAACTCGAGCGCTTTCTGCGCCGTGCTGACGGGGTCGTTCGTATTCGCCTGCTGCGGGGTGAACACCGGGACGCCGACCTGCTGCCCCAACACTTCCAGCTGCTTGATTGCGGCGGGGCGTTGCAGGTCGCACGCCGCCATCATCGGGTTGCGTCCCTGCGACTTCGCCCAGCGCGCGAGCTTGGCGCAGGTGGTGGTCTTGCCTGAACCCTGCAAGCCGCAGAGCATGAACACAGTGGGCGGGCGCGCTGCCCAGCGAATCGGCTCCGCCTCGCCCCCCAGCAACGCGATTAGCTCGTCGCGCACGATGCGAATCACCTGTTGGTCGGGCGTGAGGCTCTTCAGCACCTCCTCGCCGACGGCTTTCTCGCGAATCCGCGCGATGAACTCCTTCACCACGCGGAAGTTCACATCGGCTTCCAGCAGGGCGAGCCGTATCTCGCGCAACACCTCGTCGACGGTCTTCTCATCCAGCCGCCCCTTGCCCCGAATACGCTCAAAAATGCCCTGCAACTTGTCGGTCAGGCTTTCGAACATAGCAGGTTAAAGGATACCTGAGGGGGAGCAGTCA
>CAYYCA010000424.1:0-1649 GCA_964470265.1 uncultured Fimbriimonadales bacterium
CCGATGCGAGGAGTTTATCGTCTGCGCCTGTGGGCGTTGCTGTGGGGTCTACTGGGGGCGTTTGCGCCTGCGCTACAACAGCCGCCGACCGAGAAAATCGAGAAGCGTATCAGTCCCCATATTGTGCTGTTTCAGGAGATTTCGTCGAACCCGCCGCTCGCGATTCAGGGCGTGCGGATTACGCCCGCGCGAGCAGTCAGTTTCCGCTCCACGCTGGGCAACGATGTGGTGGCGACGGAGGGCGCGCTGCGCGGACGCGAGCTGACCAGTCGGATGGCGTGGCGGCATCGCGCCGTCGCCGCGATTAACGCCGACTTTTTCGACGGGGGCGACCCGCTGGGGCTGTGCATCGTGAATGGCGAGCTGGTCAGCGAACCGTTCCCAGGCAGACCCGGCGTGGGCTGGACAGCGACGGGGCAGGTGGTGATGGGCGACCCCGCCTTAGACGCGGATGTGACCCGCCCTGATGGTGCGAAACTGGCAATCACAGGAATCAATCGCGTCGCGAAAGCAGAGGGCGATTTGGTGCTGTTCACGCCGTTCTATGGTGCAACGGCGGGCGCGGCGGCGCGCGGCGTTGCTGTTATTTTAGACGCCTTGCCCCGCCCCGTGCGCGTGGGCGCGACCCTGCAAGCGATTGTGCGCGAAGTGCGCGAGGGCAGCGCCGCGCCAATCCCCCCTACAGGCGGCGTGCTATTCGGCACTGCTACGCAAGCCGAGTTCCTGAGAACCTTGCAGCCGGGCGACCGCGTCGCCATTCGCGTCGATTTATGGGGCGACGGCGCAGCCCAGTGGCGGCAGGTGCAGGAAGCCGTCGCGGGCGGACCATGGCTGATTCGAAATGGCAAGATTCTCGCCCCTGACGAGCAGGGCGGCGGGTTTAATCGGCAGACTTTTATCGAGCGGCGGCATCCACGCACGGCAGTTGGGCGCACCGCGCAGGGGGAGGTCATCTGGCTCACCGTCGATGGACGCCAGCCCCAGAGTCAGGGCGCGACGCTGAGCGAACTCGCGCAAATCCTCGCCCGCTACGGCGCAGTGGATGCGATTAACTTAGACGGCGGCGGCTCCACTACGCTGGTCGTGCGCAATCTGGTCGTCAACAGCCCCTCCGACGGCGTGGAGCGTCCCGTGTCGAATGCGTGGCTGGTGTACGACGATGCGCAACGCCCCGCGCTGCCCCGCTACACGGATTATCGCATCGAACCGCCGCAGGCGACGCTGAAGGTAGGCGAACAAATTCGCTTCCGCCTGATGCGCGGCGAGCAGCCCATCTCCACATGGGAAGCGGTCTGGGGCGCGGGCAGTCTTGGGTTTATCGATCAGTGGGGCAGGTTCCGCGCGTTGCGCCCGGGACGCGATGTGATTAGCGTCTATGTGGACGGGCAGTGGCTGCACGCGCCTGTGGAAGTCGTGGGCGACGCCCCTACGCAAAATGGGAACAACAGTGGGAACTAATCTCTGGAGGCGCCGGTGGGAATCGAACCCACGAATAAGGGTTTTGCAGACCCTCCCCTTAGCCACTTGGGTACGGCGCCTCGCCTGCTGGCTAATTATACCCCAAATCGGGGCGAATTGTTTCAAGGGGGGGGAATAAAAAGGAGGGTGGCAGTGAAAGGAGAGCAAAGCCTGCCACCCCCAAGGAAGGA
>CAYYCA010000425.1:0-1639 GCA_964470265.1 uncultured Fimbriimonadales bacterium
GATGGTGATGGGCGTGGTGCGCCAGATGTCCGCCGAGAGCGCCCAGCGCGCCGCGTTAGGCGCAGGCGCTATCATCATGGATGTGATTGCCATCGACGACGGGCGCAAGGACTATCAAAAGATTCAACGCCTGCGCGAGCTGCGCCCCGACATCGTGCTACTCTCAGGCGGCACGGACGGCGGCACGATTACGCACCTGGTGGAACTCGGCGAGCTGCTGATTGCCGCCGACCCGCGCCCCCGCTTCGGCACGATGAACCTGCCCGTAATTTTCGCAGGCAACAAAGACGCCCGCGAGGAAATCCAACACCTGCTCGGAGAGCGATTCGACCTGCGCATCGTGGACAACCTGCGCCCTGACTTAGACCGCGAGAATCTCGGTCCCGCCCGCGAAGCCATCCACGAACTGTTTTTGGAGCATGTGATGCAGCAAGCTCCCGGCTACTCCAAGCTGATGACCTGGACTTCCGCCGACATCATGTCCACCCCGAACGCCGTGGGCAAGATTATGGTGACCATCGCCGAGCAGCGCGGGATTAACATTCTGGGCGTGGACATCGGCGGCGCAACCACCGATGTGTTCTCCGTGTTCGACGGCAACTACACCCGCACGGTGAGCGCGAACCTGGGCATGAGCTACTCTATCTGTAATGTGATGCTGGAGGCGGGCGTCCAGAACATCTGTCGCTGGCTGCCGTTCGATATCGAGGAGTACGAGGTGCGCAACCGCCTGCGCAACAAGATGATCCGCCCCACCACTATCCCGCAGACCTATGAAGATTTGCTTTTGGAGCAGGCGGTGGCGCGCGAGGCGTTGCGTCTGGCGTTCATCCACCACAAGCAGCTCGCGCGCGGGCTGAAGGGCGTGCAGCAACAGCGCACCATCGGCGAAGCGCTGGAACAGGCAGAAACGGGCAAGACGCTCGTGAACATGATGAAACTGAACATGATTGTGGGCAGCGGCGGCGTGCTGAGCCACGCGCCCAAACGCGCCCAGTCCGCCCTGATGATGATGGACGCCTACCAACCCGAAGGCGTGACGATGCTGGCGGTGGACTCGATCTTTATGATGCCCCAGCTCGGCGTGCTGTCCACGGTTCACCCCGAGGCGGCGGCGCAGGTGTTCGACCGCGACTGTCTGATACGGCTTGGCTCTTGCGTTGCGCCGGTCGGACAGGGCAAGGAGGGCGAGCCGTGCGTCACGATTGAATACAACGGCAAGAGTGAGACCTTCCGCTACGGCGAGCTGCGCGTGCTGCCGCTGGGCGTCGGGGAGACCCTGCAGGCGACCATCCGCCCCGCGCGCAACTTCGATGTCGGCGCAGGCAAAGGCAGACCTCTGGAAGCAACGCTGGAAGGCGGTGTGGTCGGCGTCGTGGTTGACGCGCGCGGACGCCCGCTGCAGCTGCCCTCCAATGACCTCACGCGCCGCCAGAAACTGCTGGAGTGGCTGAGCGCGCTTGGGCTGCCCAAACCGTAGCACGGACTTTCTTGTCCGTGCGCCGAGTAAGCCCTTCGTAGCACGGACATTCCTGTCCGTGCGCTAATACCAGTTAGGATTTCCGATGTCGTAAATCGTCGGCGGGACGCCGACGCTACGCACGCGCTTCGCGTAGCGTCGGCGTCCCGCCGACGATTT
>CAYYCA010000426.1:0-1636 GCA_964470265.1 uncultured Fimbriimonadales bacterium
GCGCCTGTGTATGCGCCGTCGCGGATTGTCCAGCGTCCGTTCACCAGCAGGTGCACCACGCCCTGCGACAGGCGGTGCGGGTTCTCAAAATCCGAGAGGTCTTGCACCTTGCCAAAGTCGAACACCACGATGTCGGCGTATGCACCGGGTTGCAGCACGCCTCGGTCAGTCAGTTTCAGTCGCGCGGCGGGCAGGCCGGTCATCTTGAAAATCGCCTCTTCGAGGCTTAGAATACCCTCCTGTCGCACATATTTCGCCAGCACGCGCGGGAATGTGCCGTAGCTGCGCGGATGGGGTCGCTCGGCGGCGTATTTGCTCGGTTCTGTGCCCACGCCGTCGGAGGCGACCATCGTGAGCGGGTACTTGAGAACCGTGCGTAGGTCATCCTCCGCCATATTGAACCATGCCACGCCCACATGCCCGCCCGCATCCAGCAGCAGGTCTAAGATAAACGCTTCAGGTTCCTTGCCGGCCAGTCGCGCGGCGTCGGCAATCGTCAAGCCCTGATACTCGCGGTTGTGGGGCGTGCTGCCGATTACGGTGCTGTGCCAGTCGGGTTCCATCGCCTGCATCGCATGAATGAGCCGTTCACGCTCGTGCGGGTCGCGCAGACGGTTCAGCAGCGCGTCGGGGTCGCCGTCCAGCGCCCAGCTGGGCAGCGCAGCGACCGCCAGCGAAGTCTGATACGCCGTGTAGGGGTATACATCGAGCGTTACATCCAGCCCCTGCGCGACGGCGTCGCTGACCATCTGCAGGGTGCGGTGTACCTTGCCCCAGTTCTGCTTGCCTTCGGCTTTGTGGTGCGCCAGTTGCAGAGGAAGTTCGGCTTCCTGCGCGATGCGCAACGCTTCTTCCACACTCTCAATCAGTTGGTCACCCTCGCTGCGCAGGTGTGTGGCGTAGAAGCCCCCGTACTGCGCGGCGACTTTGGCGAGTTCGATAATCTCCTCCGTGTCGGCGAAGCTGTTGGGCGGGTATTCTAACCCGGTGGTGAACGCAAACGCGCCCGCCTCGAAGCAGAGCGCAATCTCTTGGCGCATCGCGTCCAGCTCGGCGTGGGTAGGCGGGCGCTTCTCGTAGCCCATCACCTTCTTACGCGCCGTGCCGTGCCCGCACTGGGGCGCATAGTTCGTGCCCAGCCCCAAATCGTCCAGAATCTTCAGATACTCCGCGAACGAGCGCCAGTTAATCTCCACGCCGTGCGGTTTGAGCCAGCGTTGCTCTTGTCGAAAGAGCGGCGAGTCGTCGATTTGCCCGACGGCGAATCCGCAGTTGCCCCCGACCTGCGTGGTCACGCCCTGAAACAGCACGCTGAGCTGTTCGGGGTGGTGGTTCAGCGAGAAGTCGGCGTGCGTGTGGATGTCGATGAATCCGGGCGCGACGCACAAGCCCTCCACATTCACTTCCATGCCTGCGCTCCAGCCTTCCAGCTCGCCGACGGCGACGATGCGCTCGTCGGTAATCGCCACATCCGCGCAGAAGCCCGGATTGCCCAAGCCGTCGAACACGGTTCCGCCGCGCAGGAGGATATCGCAACGCTGAGTATCAGGCATAGCCAAGAGGATACCTCACACGGGTCGGTATAATACCAACTGAGGGTTCAAGTGTTGCGAGTCGGCGGGACGCCGACGCTACG
>CAYYCA010000427.1:0-1617 GCA_964470265.1 uncultured Fimbriimonadales bacterium
CCTCGCAACGAAGGAGTGACAGCCTATGACGACGACCAAGCAACGCAGCAGCGTCTTTATGATTGAACCCGCGTCTGTTGAGACCGTTTTCACCCCCGAAGATTTCGATTCCGAGACGCGCATGATGGGCAAGGCGGCGGACGATTTCGTGCGCAACGAGGTGCTGCCCCTGCTGCCCGAGATTGAGCAAGCCAAAGAGGGCTTGATGCGCGAGTTAGACCGCAAGATGGGCGAGCTGGGCTTCACCGCCGCGGAAGTGCCCGCCCACTACGGCGGCTTAGACCTGCCCAAGACCACCGTCGCGCTGATTGTGGAGAAGCTGGGACCCGAACCTGCTACATGTCTCACCCTGCAGGCGCACGCGGGGCTGGCGATTCTGCCGCTGGTGCTGGAGGGCAAGCCCGAGCAAAAGGAGCGCTACCTACCGAAGCTGGCGTCGGGCGAGTGGTGCGGCTCGTTCTGCCTGAGCGAGCCGGGCAGCGGCTCCGACGCGCTCGCGATGAAAACCCGCGCTGTGCCCACCGAAGGGGGCTACCTCCTCAACGGCGAGAAGATGTGGGTCACCAACGCGGGCTTTGCGGATTTGTTCACCGTGTTCGCCAAGTTGAACGGCGAGCAGTTCACGGCGTTTCTGGTGGAGCGCACTGCGGACGGCGTGAACCTGGGGCGCGAGGAACATAAAATCGGCTTGCACGGCTCCAGCACGCGGCGCGTGGCGTTCGAAAATGTGTTCGTGCCCGCGCAGAACCTGCTGGGCGAGGTGGGCAAGGCGCACTACATCGCGCTCAACACGCTGAATCTGGGACGCTACAAGATGGCTGCCAGCGCGCTGGGCACGGGCAAGTACGCGCTGGAGGTCTCCACCCGCTACGCCAAAGACCGCCAGCAGTTCGGGCAGCCGATTGCGAATTTCGGGCTGATTCGCGCCAAACTCGCGCGGATGGCGACGCACCTGTTCGCGCTGGAGAGCATGCTGTATCGCACAGGACACCTGATGCAGGCGTGGTTCGACCCGATTCACGACCTGCCGCCCGACCATCCGGAGCTGCACCTGCGCTATCGCGAGGCGGCGTCGGAGTACGCGGGCGAGTGCGCCCTGCTGAAGTTCTACGGCACGGAAGTGCAGTACCTGTGCGCGGACGAGGGCGTGCAGATTCACGGCGGCTACGGCTACACGGAGGACTTTCCGATTGCGAAAATCTTCCGCGAGTCGCGCGTGCCGCGCATCTACGAGGGCACGAACGAGATTAACCGCCTGAACTTCACGCAGCACCTGATTCGGCAGATGCAGCGGGCGGGCGTGCCGTTGCTGGAGGAGGCGCGGGCGCAGGCAGGCAGGCTGGGTAACTTCGTCGGCGGGGACGCCGACGCTACGACGACGCTGCGTGCGCTTGCCGAGCAGTTCCGCGCCGCGACGCTGATGGCGTTCCAAAAGGCATGGGACGCTTATGGCGACCACCTGCGCGAGCAGCGTCAGGAAGTCGCCGCCGCGATTGCCGATATGGCGGTCTATCTGTACGGCTTGGACAGCATACTGGCGCGATTGCCCAAGCTGCAGGGCGCGCATGCGGAAGCGGGCGAGCTGATGGCGCTGCTGTTCGCACGCGAGGGCGTGAT
>CAYYCA010000428.1:0-1598 GCA_964470265.1 uncultured Fimbriimonadales bacterium
GCTACAACGAGGAAGAGCGCAAAATGATTCTGGAGACGCGCAAAATCTGGGGCGACCCCGAGATTGCCGTTTCGCCGACCTGCGTGCGCGTGCCTGTGCTGCGAGCGCATAGCGAGAGCATCGTCGCCGAGCTGGAGACGCGCCCGTCGCTGGAGGCGATTTACGAGGCGTATCGCGCGTTCGAGGGCGTGGAGCTCGTCGACGACCGCGCGCGCAACCATTTCCCGATGCCCATCGAGGCGACAGGACGGGACGCCGTGCTGGTGGGGCGGATTCGCTACGATGCAGGCTCTCCCCACGGCGTCGCGCTGTTTGCCTGCGGCGACCAGTTGCGCAAGGGCGCCGCGCTCAACGCCGTGCAGATTGCCGAGCGGCTCCCGTAGCGCCTATCGCCGTCTCGGTTGCGTTTGTGGGGCGGGTCGCGCGGGCGGCTTCGGCGCGGCGGGTGTCTGCTCCTCCGCTAAGGTCTGCCGAAAAGTCGCCTGCACCTCCCATTCCGCCCACTCCTCCTCTGGCTCCCACTCGCGAACCGTCTGGGGGTCGTATTCCGCGCGGAGCTTGAGCTTCTCGTAGCCCGACGCCTGCACCAGCGAGCCGTCCGAGAGCGCGTAGTAGTAGTCGATCTCGCCCTTGATTGTGCCCTTGATCGTTCCGCGCGGGATGTTGCGGTCGCGCAGGCGCGAGATTTCAATCAGCAGGTCGTCCAGGCGGATGTTGATTTCCGTATCGGTAATCTGTTTCACATGCAGCACGGGACGCCCCTTGATTTCGGTTGCGCCAATCACGCGCACAGTGGCAGGATAGGTGTAAACTGTCGCCTGCTCCAGCGAGAGTTTGCCCCCGCGCGTGTCGATGAACGGGGTCGGATAGCGCACCTGCCACTCGTCCCCCTCGCGCACCGAGCCGGGCGGCAACGGCGCGAACGGCCCCGGCACCACATTCAGCCCAATCATCTGCAGGAAGTACGAGGGCGGCAACAGAAAGTCGAGTCCTGGAAAGCGGGACTCTTCGCGTTTCTCGTTCTCGTCTTTCTTCTCGCCGCGCTTGACGCGCTGCACCACGCGCTCGGCGTCGTCCTCGCTGGGAAAGCCGGAGGGCGTGACCTTGACCGTTTCGGTGTAGGGCGGCGGCAGCTCCGTCTCCGCGAAGTAGTCGATGGCCTGCTTCACATAGCGCGAGGCGACGCGCATCCGCGCCTGACCGTTCTCCAGCACTTGGAGCACTTCGGTATCGAACCGCAACTGGGCGTCGACGGCAATCGGCAGGCTCTGCTCAAAAGTGGAGGAGCGCACATCGCCGCGCAGGTTATACACCGCGTTGAAGCGTTGCTTCTGCCCCGGCTCATACAGCCGCCGAATCACATAACTGCGTGTCCCCGCCTGCGACCATGCAGGCGCAATCAGCAGCGCACAGAGCGCAAACAGTCCCCAAACAAGAGCGAATCTCGACATCGGTTTCACCGCCTGTAGAATACGCTTGAAAAGGGGGGATTCCTGCCCAGAAATATCTCAAAGGTGAAATCGCCGTTGTGGAGAGGTGGGTTCGGAACCTGCTCCTACACGAGTGAGTTTTTCGGTTCCCCTCGCGAAGCGGGGGGG
>CAYYCA010000429.1:0-1583 GCA_964470265.1 uncultured Fimbriimonadales bacterium
ACCCGTGAAACATCACTTGGTATTACCTTTGCTTTGCGCCCGTGCGCGGCGATTCGAGTTCGCGCGGGGCGGGCTGCTGGCGGGGCGGGTGCGCAGTTGCGCCCAGGTGCGCAGCTCCTCGATCTCCTCGCGCATCATCACCGAGAGCGGCACGGTGTGGCGAATCTCCTCCAGCATATCGTCAGTGGTCAGATCGCGCCCTGCATCGAACGCCGTGAACAGCCCCGCAACGACGACCTGTTCGATTTCCGCGCCCGAAAAGCCCTCGGTCGCCCTCGCCAGTTTTTTGAGGTCGTAGTTTTCTGGATTGCGTCCGCGTTTGCGCAGGTGGATTGCGAAAATCTGCTCGCGTTCGGGCGGCGTGGGCAGGTCGATGAAAAAGATTTCGTCGAACCGCCCCTTGCGCAGCAGCTCAGGCGGCAGCTGCGATACATCGTTGGCGGTGGCGACCACGAACACGGGCGCGCGCTTGTCTTGCATCCAGGTCAAAAATGTGGCGAACACGCGGGCGGTCGTGCCCGAATCGGAGACGCCCGAACCCTGCACGCCTGCAAAGCCCTTCTCCAGCTCGTCAATCCACAAGATGCACGGGGCAACGGCTTCGGCGGTGCGAATCGCCAAGCGCATATTCGCCTCCGACGCGCCCACGAGGCTGCCGAACACGCGCCCCACATCGAGGCGCAGCATCGGCAGTCCCCACAGGCTGGCAATCGCTTTCGCGCTGAGGCTCTTGCCTGTGCCCTGCACGCCCAGCAGCAGCACGCCCTTGGGCGCGGGCAGCCCGAACTCGCGCGCCTCTTTCGTCAGCGACGCCCGCCGCTTGCGCAGCCACTCTTTCAACAAGTCCAGTCCGCCCACATCGCGCATCGTCTCGCGCGCGTCGTAATACTCCAGCACGCCCGACTTGCGCACAATCTGCTTCTTCTCGCTCAGAATCGCTTCCACCTTAAGTGCTTTATGCTCCACCGCGGAGCGAGCGCACACATTCTCGATTTCGTCCATCGTCAGCCCCTGCGCTGCACTCACCAGCTCGTCCAGCTCCTGAGGGGTAATGTCCGTGCGCACTTCAGGCTGGCTCGCCTTCAACACGAGCAGGATTTCCTGAATCTTCTGGGCAATCTCCTCGCGCGTGGGCAAAGGCATCTCCAGCACGGTCATCTGCTTTTCCAGTTCTGGGGGCAGTTTCAACACAGGGCTGAGAAAAATCACAGTGCGCCGGGCGCGCTGCAGGCGGGGATACAGGTCGCGCAGCAGGCGGATTACGCGCTGGTCGCTCAGGTAGGGGTGAAAATCTTTCAGCACCACCAGCGCGTCGTCCTGCAGGCGCAGCAGCTGGGTAATCGCCTCCAGTTCGGGCGCGAGCGAGCGCGTCGAGGTGGTTTCGGCAGGCGCGGGGATGGGCGGTTCGTAGCCGCGCGTGAAGGTCCAGGTATGCAGCCGTTTCCCGTGTTGATGCGCGAGGTGCTTAAGTATCTCTTCCACGCGCCCCTCCTCCGCCGTCTGGATGTAAATCAGGGGATAGCGTGCCTTAATCAGGATGCTCAGCTCGCGTTCGAAGTCGGTCATCGGGATAGACTATACCT
>CAYYCA010000430.1:0-1564 GCA_964470265.1 uncultured Fimbriimonadales bacterium
CCTCGATACATCCGAAAACCGCACAGCCACTGCCCCTGACAGACCGCCTCGCCGCGCGCGCCTTCCATCACGGTCTCGAACACCTCGCGCGCGGTTTCGTACTCGTCCTGCCTGCCGTTCGGCTCCATCAGGCGCACATAGTAGACCAGCGGGTCGGGGTAATCGCGCCAGTAATACACGGTCTCGCCCGTCTGCTTGTCGATGGCAGTGCAGGCGACGACATAAGCGTTCTCAATAGTGCGTAGGGGACCCTCGAAGCGTTTACGATGCTTCCACAAGCCGTAGCCAGCGACGCCGCCGATAATCAGCATGCCCGCAAAGAGCGTCATGTAGCCCAGTGTCGCGATGAACATCAGCGACGAGTCGCCCCAGCGGGCAAAGTTGGCGACGCCGCCCAGCGTGCATGTGGCGGCGACCAGACCGCCGATAACCATCAGCGCCAGCCCCAGCATGACGAGCGCGGTCATGCCCTCGTAGCGCGGCATCGTAGATAGCTCTTGTGGGGATTGTGTGGTTAGGGCTTAGCTGCCCTGCGCCGTCTCGCCCTGCTGTTGCGCCAGACGCTTGTTCAGCGCAATCATCAGGCGCGACTTCTTGCGGTTGCCTGTGTTTTTGTGCAAAATCCCGCGCTTGACGGCTTTATCGATTATACTAATCGCGCGGCGCAGGCTCGCGATGCTTCCCTCAATATCGCCCTGCTCCGCCAGCTCCTTCGTGCGCCGCGTATAGGTCTTAATCGCCGACTTGGTCGAGCGGTTGCGCAGTTGCCGCTCGAGCGATTTCACTAACGCCTTCTTCGCCGATTTCGTATTCGCCATCGCTATCCATACCTCCAGAGGCAAATAGTATACCCAGCCACTGCGCGTTTGGGCGTCTCCACAGGTATAATTCAAACAATCTATGTCGGAGCAAGCGAAAACCCTGACGAATCCGCCTGCGTCGACCGGCGCAACGGCGCAACAGAGCTTTACGGACGACCTGAACGCGATGCTGGAGGTGCTGCCGCCTGCCATCCGCCAGTGGCTGGAGGAGCAGCCCGACTTGAATCAACTGCTGGAGGTGGTGCTGGACCTCGGACGCATGCCTGAAGCCCGCTTCATGCAGCGCACGATTCGACTGGACAGCGTGCAGGTGGAAGAGTACGACCTGCAGTATGTGTCGGATCGTATTGGGCAGTTCGGCAAGGACAACCGGGCGGGCATTCCGCGCACGCTGCACCGAATCTCCGCGATGCGCAACCGACAGGGCAAGGTCATCGGATTGACCTGCCGCGTCGGACGCGCGATTTACGGCACTATCGATATCATCCATGACATTATTGCGTCGGGCAAGAGCGTGCTGATGCTCGGCAAACCCGGCGTGGGCAAGACGACCCGACTGCGTGAGGTGGCGCGTGTGCTGGCGGACGAGTACGACAAGCGCGTGATTGTGGTGGACACCTCCAACGAAATCGCGGGCGACGGCGACATCCCGCACCCCGGCATCGGGTTCGCACGCCGTATGCAGGTTCCCGAGCCGAGCCTGCAGCACGCCGTGATGATCGAAGCCGTCGAGAACCACATGC
>CAYYCA010000431.1:0-1564 GCA_964470265.1 uncultured Fimbriimonadales bacterium
CGCCGACGACACACTTGAAGTCGCGATTGCTATCATTCGGTATCATTCTTTGCGGTGAGTAACAAACAGCGTACTATGAAGCACAAGCGTTTCCCACAGGTACAAGCCGTCGGCTTTGATTTAGACGATACGCTCTGCGTCTATATGCCTGTCGCCATCGAGGCGCGACGGCAAGTGCTGGCGAGACATATCGCGCCGCGCGTTGACCTGCCTCTTGAGGAGCTTGACCAGCACTATCGCCGCGCGTTCAGGAGCATGCTGGAAGAGATTCACTCGGAGCGCTGGTATCCGCTCTATCTACAAGAGGGGCACGCCACGCGCACCGAAACCTTTCGGCGACTGCTGGAGAGCCTGAACTTGAACACAGACGGGCTGGCGGAGCAAATCAGCTCCGAATACGCCGCGCTGCGCGAGCAGATGCTGCATCTGCACGAAGAGACGCTGGAGGTATTGCACACCCTGCGCGAACGCTATCCCCTGTTTGTGATTACGAACGGTCCCGCCTATGAGCAGCGTCGGGAACTCAAAGTGCTGGGGCTGGAAGGGCTGTTCGATGTCGTGGCGATCGAGGGCGAGGTGGGCGTCGGCAAGCCGCACAAACCGATTTTCGAGTTCGTGGAGCAGCAGTTGGGGCTGCCTCCAGAGCAGATGCTGTTCGTGGGCAACTCGTGGGAGCATGATGTGCAGGGCGCACTGAACGCGGGCTGGCACGCGGCATGGGTGAACCGCGAAGGCGCGCCCCATCCCCAGCCCGACAGCCCCGCGCTGGAGTTGCCGAACCTGCGACCACTGCTGGAGCTGCTATGAAAGGCGCGGTGATTCTGGCAGGCGGAGGCGGCACGCCCCCCGAAGTGCCCCAAACGATTCTCCGACTGGCGGGCGGCGCAAACGCGCGAGTTGTGATTCTGGCACATGTGCAACAGGATGTCGCGCGTGGGGGGCGACGCTCCGCTGAGTTTTTCGAGGAGAACGGCGCACAGAATGTGATTGCGCCTGACACACTCGACGCGGACGAGCTGACGGCAATCGTGCAAGCGGCGCGGGCGGTGTGGATCCCCGGCGGCGACCAGAATCGGTTTATGGAGCGTTTCGGGCAAGCGACGGAGCTGCTGCGGGCGATTCGCGAGGTGGCGGCGCGCGGCGGCGTGGTGGGCGGAACCAGCGCAGGCGCGTCGCTGATGGGCGCACGCATGCCCACAGGCGACCACTCGCCCGAAGGCGACCTGAAAGTCGGCGCAAGTCCCACTGCCCCCGCGATTGGCGTGCTGGCGAACGCCCTCGTCGACCAGCATTTTCTCAAGCGGCAACGCCTGCCCCGTCTGCTCTGCGCCCTGCTGGAGCATCCGAGCCTCGTTGGAATCGGCGTCGATGAAGACGCCTGGGCGCTCGTGCAAGGCGGGAAACTGACCGTGCATCGGGCGCAGGTGGTCGTCGCGCGCGTGCGCGGCAAGCCCCGTCAGGTGGATCAGCTGCTGGGGAGCCGCGCGATTCAACTGCAGGTGCTGCTGCCGGGGGAGCAGGTTGCGCTATAACACCGATTGGGTTTTCGAGTGCATCGTCGGCG
>CAYYCA010000432.1:0-1563 GCA_964470265.1 uncultured Fimbriimonadales bacterium
GCGTGCGTCGGTTGGTGCGCTGGATGGCGGGCAAGAAATGCTAGACAGCCTCTTAGGCGACGGTAGAAACGCTTCTTGATGTGAATGGATAGATTGAACGATGGAATCGAGTCTACCGTCAGGCAGGGGCAGCATGAGAAAAGGCGGTAGATTTGGCGGCATCCTGAAGTGCGGGCAACTTTAGGCTGTTGGCTTGACTTCTGAGATGCCCAAATGCCATCATTCACGCGGGAGGTAAAGTATGAACAAGCGCAATCTGAAGTCAGTGAACACTCCAGGCGGAGCCGTTATTGGCTACTGTCGCCTCTCCTCGACAGCCCAGCTCCAACGAAGCGGCGACTACTCCAGTCTTGAGGCGCAGGCGCAGCAGATTCGGGAATACTGCCACCGTGAGCATCCCGATTGGCTGCCCTATCTCGAGGTCGTTCAGGAGGTAAAGAGCGCGCGAGACACCAATCGCCCCGAACTCCAAAAGATTCTGCAGCGAGTGCATCAATAAGATGTATGCGATGGCGGAACAGGGGCTGTGGATACGCGGGCGCGCCCCGTTGGGCTATCGCGTCGACCGCGAACACCGACGGCTGGTAGTCGACCCGGAAGCCGCCGAGTGGGTGCGCTTCATTTTCCAGCGATTTCGTGAGACAGGCAGCGTGGGGCGCGTGGCGCGAGAGTTGCAGAGCAACTCAGACTTCCTCGCCGTGCGCCAAGCGAGGGGTTATCGTCCTGTGGTGCGCACGGAAAAACTCATCGAGAACACGCTCAGCAACGCGCTCTACGCAGGCGACTTGGTTTACGGAGGGCAGGTTGTCGCGGAGAATACGCACGAGGCGATTGTGCCGCGGGAGCTGTTTGAGGTAGTCCAAGCACTACTCCCGAATAATCGTGAATATCGCGTGGAATATGCGGTCGCTACTCAGGAAGACCCCTATCTGCTGCGGGGTTCCATCTTCTGCAGCGAATGTGGGGGCGCGCTCACGCCTTACTGGGTGCAAGGCAAAAGTGGTATTGTCCATTACTATACGCATCCGCGTCGGAGTTTTTGCTCCTACCGCTGGGTGAACGCTAAGCGCGTGCATCAAGCAACTTGGAATGCTGTCGGCGCGATTGCGCGGCTCGATTCGGTGGCGGAACAGGCGCTGCTGGCGAACGAGACCGCAGAGTCGGAGCGCACTCGGCGTGAGATTCAGCGACTGGGCGAGCAGATAGAACGCCTGTTGTTGTTACATCGTGAGGGGGTGGAAGTGCCTGAACTCACCAAGCAACTCGCCCTGCTGCAGGCGCAACGGGCGCAGCTGGCTGCCCAAGTCAAGGTGATAGATACGGAGGCGATTCGGGGGGAACTGGAGGCGTTTCGCACGATTCTGAGCGCGTGGGATGCCGCCTACGAGACGCTCTCGCTCCAAGAGCGGCGTGAGCTATTCGCCTTGCTGGTGAGCCGTGTGGAAGTAGCAAGAGAGTGGGCGCGGGTCTATGTGCCCGTGTCTGGAAGGGTTCGAATCATACAACCTTCTGGTGGAGCGGAGGGGATTCGAACCCCCGACCTCTAGAGTGCGATTCTAGCGC
>CAYYCA010000433.1:0-1560 GCA_964470265.1 uncultured Fimbriimonadales bacterium
GCGCAGGCAGCAGGCAGGTTCGGGCGGTGTTTGTCTCTCATACCTCGATTTCAGCCTGTCGGCTCAGTTCACGCAGACGCTGGGTGGTCGCCATCGGGCAGAACTTGGGACCGCACATACTGCAGAACGGGGCGAACTTATGCGCCTCTTTGGGCATTGTTTCGTCGTGCAGGGCGCGTGCGGTGTCGGGGTCGATCGCCAGTTCGAACTGTCGGTTCCAGTCGAACTCGAAGCGGGCTTTGGAAAGCGCGTCGTCGCGGTCGCGCGCGCCAGGAATGCCTTTGGCGATGTCGGCGGCGTGCGCGGCGATGCGGTAGGCAATCAGCCCCTGCTTTACCTCCTCCGCATTGGGCAAGCCCAAATGCTCTTTGGGAGTGACATAACATAACAGCGCGGTACCGTGCCACGCGACAATCGCTGCGCCAATCGCGGAGGCGATATGGTCGTAGCCAGGCGCAATATCGGTCACCAGCGGTCCCAGCGTGTAGAAGGGCGCTTCGGCGCACCAGTCTTGTTGTAGCCGCACATTCTCTTCCAATAGGTGGAGTGGGATATGCCCGGGACCTTCGACCATCACTTGGACATCCTTTTGCCATGCGCGTTTTGTGAGTTGCCCCAGGACTCGCAACTCTGCCAACTGCGCCTCATCGTTCGCATCAGCGATGGAGCCGGGACGCAAGCCATCGCCCAGACTGATGGTTACATCGTAGCGGCGGCAGATATCGAGCAGCTTGTCAAAATGCACATAGTAAGGGTTCTCTCGATGGTGGACGAGACACCATTCCGCCATGATTGCGCCGCCGCGGCTTACGATGCCCGTCAGCCGTTGCTCGGTAAGTGGGATGAAACTGCGCAGCACGCCCGCGTGAATCGTCATAAAGTCTACGCCTTGACGCGCTTGGTGCTCCACGATGTCCAGAAAATCGGTTTCGCGGATATGTTCCACGGTGCGCGCTTCTGTGAGCAGTTGGTACACGGGAACGGTTCCGACGGGCGCAGGCGATTGCTGAATGATTGCGGTTCGGATGGCGTCTAAATCGCCAGCGGTGGAGAGATCCATCACAGTATCCGCGCCCCAGCGTAGAGCAGTATGGAGTTTCTCCAGTTCGTTCTCGATGCGAGCATCCAACGCGGAGCTACCGATGTTCGCGTTGACCTTCGTGCGGAAACGTTTCCCAATCACAATAGGGCTGAGGCTCTGGTGATGGATATTCGCGGGGATGATGGCGCGTCCGCGGGCGACTTCTTCACGGATGAGTTCGGGGTCTACCTGTTCCTGCTTAGCGCAGTGGCGCATGGCAGGGGTGAGGACGCCTGCCCGCGCGTAATACATCTGTGTTGCTGCTTTGCTCATTGCATGCCTCCAGAGATGAACTCGCGGGGGTAGGCGCAAAGGTCGGCTTAGCAGTGAGCGTCGCTCGCCGCGTTCCCTCCGCCGGTATTACCCGGATCAGGTTCAAGGGGTCCCTTGCCCGTGCAAGGTCTCAGCCGCGTGTGCAGCTCCCCCCGCGGTAGAAGGGAGTATACCTGAGATTAGAGGCTTAACCAGATGGAGTTTGC
>CAYYCA010000434.1:0-1548 GCA_964470265.1 uncultured Fimbriimonadales bacterium
TTGCCCGTCGGGGTGCGCACTAACTCGTCGACGATTTCCAGTTGTACGCGCATGCTCTGGGGCAGTTTGCGCTGGACATTTTGCATTATCTGCGCCACATTCGCCTCGCCGAAGCCCTCAGCGGGGATGACCAGAATGCGCACGAAGTCGGGCGCAGGTTGAATCACCTGCATGCGTAGCACGTTGTCCACCTCGCGGGGGAAGTGGTCGATGCCCATCAGGCGCGCGCCGTCGGGGGAGATAAGATAGTCCGACTGACGCCCCAGCACGCCGCGAAACGAACGCTCGCCCCAGATAACTGGCTCTACAGGCTCGCCGCGCGGCAGCACGATTAAATCGCCCATCCGATAGCGCACCAGAGGCATTGCGAGGTTCCAGAAGCCCGTGCCCACAATCTCGTAGGTAATGGTCTCGGCGTCTTCTTCAACAGGCAGCAGCTCGCCCCAGCCGTAGCCCTGAAACATCCAGTACTCATCGGGCTGCTCGCTCCATGCGAACGCCACGCGCTCGCCCGCGCCGTAGGAGTGCAGCACTTCGGCGCTGAGGGTGCGCGCTGCGAGTAATCGCGCTTCCGTACTCATCGCTTCGGAGGTGGCGATTACCAGCGGAATGCGCAGCTGTAGGTCGCCTTGTTGCATCAGCAGGCATAGCGACTCCAGCGAGGTGGGATAGGCAAACAGCACATCGGGGGCGAACTCGCGCAGGGCGCGCACATAGTGCTTCACCGTTTTGGCGCACAGGTGATTGGATGAAAAAATAAGTTTCCTGCCGTTAGCGGCGAACTTCCAGAAAGGCGGCTCCAGGTCGGAGGGGTCTTTCAGGTTATCGCCGCGCAGGATGGCGATGCGCGCTTTCAGGGGGTCTATGCCGCGTTTGAGCAGGGGGTAGTCGTAGGTTGCCTGTTCGTAGCACACACTTTGCAGCGAGCGGTAGAGGCGCAACGGGATGCCCGCTGTGCCCCCCGTGCTGCCCTGTGAGGTGAGCCACTTGGGACGGGTCAGGAACTCTTCTTCGCGTCCGCGTACGCGCTCTTTGGGCAGCAGCGGCCACTGCTCGAACGGCTTGCCTTTGAAAGCGCGTCCGTAGGTGGTCTGCTCAGCGGCGCGCAGTACTTTTTCTAACCGTTTCTGCGCGAACGCCTTTCGCTCTTCCAGCGACGCTTCCTGCAGCCAGAAAAAGGTGCGCACGGCTTGCGGGTAGTAAAGTGGGTTGCGCCGCACTAACCGCTCGCCGAACTCCAGCCCCTTGAGATACTCACCGAGCCGCTTCGTCCACTGACTCATTGCCCCCAACCGCCTCCAGAGTAATTTTGGTATTCGCAATCGCCCACTCCAGCGGGATGGGCATCGCGCCGCCTGATTTCACGGCATCTACAAACGCCTGCAGCTCGTTTTTGTGCCCCTTGTCTTGCCCCACAGTCTTGTGGACGCTCTTCTTGCCGCCCGCGATGAGTTCCAGTTCACGAAAGTCGCGCAGAATTGCGCTGCGCCCCGCGCCATGCACCTCCAGATACTCTTTGGGCACGCTGGGGTCGCCTGTGGTGAGGTA
>CAYYCA010000435.1:0-1548 GCA_964470265.1 uncultured Fimbriimonadales bacterium
CGTAGCGTCGGCGTCCCCGCCGACGATTTGCACTACTTGAAACCCCACCTGGATAACAGGCGTCACGACTGCACCCATCGAATCGCCTCCCGCGCCCGCTCCGGCGCGATTGGCGTCTCCATCAGGAAGGTGTAGGGCAACCCTTCGGACTGGGCGTAGTCGCGCGCGGTGGTCAACGCCTTGACGAGCGCGTCCTCGCCCGCCTCCTGCAGAATCGCGCGATACTCCACGCCGCATGCGTCGGCAAGTTCGCGCAGCGCGTCGGGCGCATTCCCCTGCAGGTACGCCGCCAGCAACGCGCAGAGCGTCACCGCCGCGCCATGCAGATAGGTACGCCCTGTCTGGTACTCCAGCGTATACAGAATATGATGTTCCGAGCCTTCCTCCGGACGGCTGCTGCCCGCCTGATAACAGAGATAGACCTCCTCGCAGAACAGTTCCGTCAGGAGCCGCACGCCTGCTTCGTTCACGGCGTAAATGTCGGATGTATGGTCTCTGAGTCGCTGCAAAAGGGACGCGCTCTGGCGGGCGATGGCGTCGTCGTAGGGTTCGCCCGTGCGTTCGTGCGCTCGTTGCCAGTCGTAGAGCGCGGTGTGAATCGAGAGCAAATCGCCCACGCCGCCGCGATTGAGGTGGGCAGGCGCGGTCTGAATCAGCGCGCCATCGATGTAAATCGCCTCTGGGAACACGCGCCCCATGTAGTGAATCCGTCCCGCGCGGCGCACCGCCGCTGAGTCGGTAAACGGCGCGTCCACTGTGAGCGCGCTGGGCGCGAGTATCAGGGGCAGTCCCTTGCGCCACGCGAGGTACTTGGCGGTATCGATGGCCGTGCCGCCGCCGAGTCCGATTACGCGCTGAACCCCTCGCCAAGCGTCGTCGGCGGTCTCCATCGTGCGCAGCGCGCTCTCGTCAAGGCTCTCGGCGCGGATTAGGCTGCGCGGATTTGCCGTCAGCCATCGGCGCGCTGCGAACCACGCCTGCGGGTCAACCACCAGCAAGGCGTCGTCCAGCAGCGGATTCAGCGCGGCAATCGATTCAAACCGTACCCACTGCAAGGGATGAACTGGCACAGGGATACTATACCTGCTATCCTGCGAGAAACGCAAAGCCTAAGGACAACGCTGCCAACCGAAGTCGAACAGCACCTCCAGCAGGTCAGCGTCATCGATGAAACCGTCGCCGTTCACATCGGCAGGATGGGGCGGCGCGCGACCCGCTTCGCCTGTGTCCAGCAGAAACGCTTCATAACGACCGTTCGAGGCGCGAAACCCCCAGCCGACAATATAGCGTCCATCCGCCGAGACCGCATTCGCATAATATAACTCTGAGCCATCCTGCAGCAGCGAGGCGAACGCCACATTCAAATCTTCTAACCCGCGTTGAGGCGTCCAGCGCACGGCGCGTGGGTCGCCGATGAAGTTGCGCGACCAGCCCACGATGACTGTGCCGCCAGAGGAGACGCTCAACGCCTCGCTCTCAGTACCGCCCTGCAGCGCGCCCAAATCTATCATCCCTGTTTGCGCGGTCCAGCGGAAGGCGCGCCACTTA
>CAYYCA010000436.1:0-1543 GCA_964470265.1 uncultured Fimbriimonadales bacterium
GCGTCGGCGTCCCGCCGACAATTTGTGCCACTTGAACACACGATTGGTGTAAGTTCACCTGCGCCCCCGCAGCGTCAGCAAAATCCCACCCACAATCAGCCCTGCGCCAAGCCAGATGGTGGGGTGCAACTGCTCCTTGAGCAGGAAGTAGCCGATGAACGCGGCGGCGGGCGTCTGTGCGAAAATCGTGACGCCCATCGCCCCGACGGGCGCGCGCTCCATCAAGTAAAACCATACTGAGAACGCGAACACGGTGCAGACCACCGCCAGGTAGAACCACATCCAGAAGTCGGAAGGCGTCCAGTTCAGGTTCGGCGCGCCCGCAAACAGGAGCGAGACTGTCGTGAGTGCAACCGCCGCGAAACTCGCCTCAATCGTCAACAGCGCGACCCCTGAGTAGCGCATCGCCAGCGACTTGGCGACCACCACATTCACGCTCTCCGTTAGCACGCCCAGCAGCACCAGCAGGTTGCCCAGCGTCGCTCCCGAAAACTCGCGCAGCAACAACCCCTTGTTCACAATCACCCAGACGCCAATCACGCCCAGCAGGATGCCCAGCGTCTTCTCGCGTGGGAACCGCTCGCCCAAGAACAGCCGCGCCAGAATCGCGTAGAAAATCGGCGAGCTGGAGACCAGCAGCGTGGCTTCCGTCGCTGTGCCGAGTTTCGTGCCCCAGAAGTAGCAGATATAGGCGGTAGGCACGCCGAGAAAGCCGATTCCTGCCGCGAGCAGGAAGTGGGGTAGGGTTCGAGGAAAGTGCGAGGCGAGCGTGCGGCGTATCGGGGGCAGGGTAAGCAGCATCCAGAGCAACGCCGCCGCGCCGATGAACCGAAACGCCGCGACCCACTCAGGGCGATGATGGCGCATCATCACCAGCGCGGCGGGGTTCGCCCCCGCCCAGAGGATGTTCAGCAGCGTCAGCACGATAATTGCGCCCGCGCCTGCCGAGCCATACTGCTCGCGTACAGGCGGCGCTTTAGCCAACTTCGCCCTCCCACGCACGCCTCGCTTGCTGGATGAACGCTCGAACCTTTCGGGGGTCTTTGCGTCCGGGCTGCGACTCCACTCCCGAACTCACATCGACGCCCGCAGGACGCACTCGGCGCACGGCGTCCGCCACATTTTCAGGGGTCAAGCCGCCCGCCAACACCACGGGCTTCGGCGCGTGGGCGCAGAGCGCGGCGGCGCGCTTCCAGTCATGCGTCGCGCCTGTACCCCCCAGCTGCTGAGGATGGTAAGTGTCCAGCACAAACCGCTCCACATAGGGCGACCACTGCTCCAGCGTCGCCAGCGCGTCTTTTGCAGAAACTTCAGGCGGGAAGCGCAGCGCCGCCCAGAGCGGTAAATCGGGCAGCCAGCGCAGCGCGTCCGCAGTGGGCGAAACGCCGTCGGGAATCACCCACTGGAGCGCGTCGAAAATTTGCCAGTTAGAAGGCAACTCGTCGGGCTGGGTCAATATGAAGACCAGTTGGGGGGACGGGTAATTTCTCGTCGGCGGGGACGCCGACGCTACGAAGTCACTCTGCGTAGCGTCGGCGTCCCC
>CAYYCA010000437.1:0-1541 GCA_964470265.1 uncultured Fimbriimonadales bacterium
GGAAACCCAAAAGAGGGGGGAACTGAGCCGCTTTTCGGTTCCCCTCGCGCAGCAGGGGGAACCTTAAGGAGGGGGGCGAAGCCTGATAAGAGTACAACACCCGACTTCAACCACCTCACACTCACTCCCACTGGTCAACTATTGATTCAAACCCCATGAGTCGAGTTGTACCCTTGTCAGCTCGCCCGCCCCGTGAGCGAAGGATGCAGGAACTTTTATCACACTATAGGCGTAAATGTACCTGCCGTCAATCGAAGGGGGAATCGATGAGCTACGAACTCAACAACACCATCTACATTACGCTGGACAACGCGCACTTGCGCCTGAGCAACGAGAATCTGGTGATCGAGCATCCCGACTCGTCGCTGCGGTATGTGCCGTTGCACCATCTGGAGGCGATTGTGCTGCTGGGCAACATTCAGGTCAGCACGCCGCTGATTGCCTACTGCGCGACACGCGGGATTGCCCTCGTGTGGATGGACGCCTACGGACGCTTTCGGGGGCGACTGGAGGGCGTGGAGAACGGCAGCGTGATGCTCCGCCGGGCGCAACACCTCGCGCTCTCCGACCCCGAACGCACCCTCAGCCTCGCCCGACAGTTCATCACAGGCAAAATCCAGAACCAGATTCAGGTGCTGAGCCGCCATATCCGCGAGTACCCTCAGAACGCCGCGCCGCTGGAGCAGGCGGTGGAACAGCTCGGACGCTATCTGGAGCAAGTCCCCAACACGCGCACGCTCGACGACCTGCGCGGCGTGGAGGGCGGCGCGTCGCGCGTCTACTTCGGACACTTCGACCTGCTGATTCGCACCCAGCGCGAGGCGTTCCGCTTCCAGGGACGCAACCGTCGCCCCCCGCAAGACCGCACGAACGCGCTGCTCTCGTTCCTTTACACCGTCTACTGCCAGGAATACTGTAGCGCGCTGCACGCTGTCGGACTCGACTACCAGGTGGGCTACCTGCACGCCCTGCGCGCCGGACGCCCCGCCCTCGCCTTAGACCTGATGGAGGAGATGCGCCCCGCGTTCATCGACCGCCTCGCGCTGCGCCTGATTAATCAGGGACAGTTGCAGGAAAATCACTTCGAGGCGCGGGGTCAGAACGCCATCTATCTCAACCCCATCGGGCGACGCATTGTACTGCAGGTGTATCAGGAGCGCAAACGCGAGACCGTGCATCACCCCGACGCCGCGGAGCCGGTGCCGTGGGGACTGATTCCCCACCTGCAGGCGCGCCGACTCGCCCGCGCCCTGCGCGGCGACGCGCCGCACTACGAACCGTTCATCATTCGCTAAGTGGAGGGAACCCTATGCGCATGAACATTCTCATCTGCTACGATGTAGAGACCGTCACCCCGCAGGGGCGCAAACGCCTGCGCAAGGTCGCCAAAGCCTGCGAGGCGTACGGACAGCGCGTACAAAAGTCCGTGTTCGAGTGTCGCCTCACCGAAAATCAGCTCAACACGCTCAAGCTCCGCCTGCTGCAGATTATCGACCGTCAGGCGGACAGCCTGCGCTTCTACCGCCTGCCCGGCGACCGCG